>NZ_MDGW01000267.1:0-2286 GCF_001712525.1 Shigella sp. FC1661 | reverse complement strand
GGCGATGGAGTGTATTCTGTTGTCCGTCACTCATGGAGAAGTAAATCCGTGGGCCGTGGTAGTCCGGCGAAGAGGTTAATCTTTGCAGGGCTTGCAGAGCATGGGATGATAATGGGTTATCACTAATATGTATTGAACATTCATTCCTCAGATTAAGAATGCTTTCCGGGATATGACTTATCTGATTTCTATCAAAAAAATACTCTCTGACAACGGGATTATTTCCCTCAGAAAATGCTGGTAGCTCAGTGAGGAAATTACGGGTCGCTCTGAGATTTTTAAGAGCCTGTGGGAGCGATGGTAAGGAGACTATTTCGTTATAGCTGATATTCATAGTCAATAACGAATCGGGTAAAGCTGGCAGGTTTTCCAGCTCATTGTGTTGTACCTGAAGTGACTCCAGCGCAGGAGGTAGCACGGGCAATTCTGATAATTTATTGCTGGCGGAATATAATTTTTTTAGCGTAACAGGCAGTTCAGGTAGGTTAGTTAATTGATTATATGATACATTGAGCAGCGTTATCTGAGCTGGTAAGTTGTCAGGTAGCGAGGACAGATTTAAACGGTCCAGTCGAAGTTCATCGGAATTATTGATAAGACATTCTTTAAGTCGGGAGACAGCCTCATCACGCTCTTCACCGGGGAGCGCTTGTTTTTCCCATTTATCCCATGCTGAAAAGTAATCAGCATATGTACCGGAAATAGTGTTATAAAAAGAATTTTGGGGCAATGAAAAGTTATTATTTATCGGTAACATGATGGGCATCCAGTTAAAGCCGGTGGACAAATGGCTTTGTTAAAAGAAATAAGTAGGAGTTTTTATGAAGTTCATTCCATGAAATGAACTTCAGCACTTTTTTATTATAATAAGGATAAACAAAATTGGCTGTAAAAAAACGATACTGTTTCAGTTAACCGTGAATGGCCTGTTTGCACCGTATTGTTCTTGTTTTTCGGTTAGTTAAACATCGTACTTCATATTTGAACGGTAAGCGGCTCGTCAGAACCGTATTGATATTTACTGAGAGGTCAGATCAACTTTCCAGGGCAACAGATCGCGTACCCGGTTTGCCGGCCAGTCTTGGATATGCTCAATGACGTAACGCAGCCATTTTGTCAACGCCACGATTTTTGACCCTAGCCTGACATTTATATTCCCCAGAACATCAGGTTAATGGCGTTTTTGATGTCATTTTCGCGGTGGCTGAGATCAGCCACTTCTTCCCCGATAACGAAGATCGGCACACTGGCCATATCAGTGGTCATCATGCGCCAGCTTTCATCCCCGACATGCACCACCGGGTAAAGCTCACGGGAGACTTTATCTGACAGCAGGCGGGCACTGGCCAGGGGGATCACCATCCGTCGTCCGGGCGTGTCAATAATGTCACTCTGTACATCCACAAACAAACGATAACGACTCTCTCTTTTATAGGCGTAAACCTTAAACTGCATTTCACCAGTCCCTGTTCTCATCGGCAAAAGAGCCGTTCATTTCAATAAAACGGGCGATCTCAGCCATCCCCTGCTGATTTTCAGCCTGCCAGCGTTCCGCACGCAGACGGCGGGCCTCTTTTTGCATGGCCGTATTTACCAGGCCTGAGATATTCACGTTTGCGGATTTAAGTAACTGATAGCTGTCACTGTCTATAGTGACAGTAATACGCTGCTTCATGATAAGCCCTCAAAAACATACTTATGATATGTATATGAGTATATATTAATGGTACAAACCATCAATATCCATAAAAAGTACACCATTAATTCACTATAAGTTTTTAATACAATTTTTTCTGCTGCGATTTTTTTATACGATAATTAGCATACTTATAACACCGTAAGTAAATTACATGAAAGCAGGCACAGCGTGATCCGATTTTTCTGCGTATAACGATTTTCCGGAAGTGTAATACGGTTGCGCCCCGGGCCGGGCACCCTTTTCTGTTGTTGTGTACGGGCCCACAGAGAATGGTACCGGAGGCGGGCTCAGAAGTACTGAGTCGGGTGATCGCGTCAGGCCGCGAAGTACTGACACGGGTATTGGTGACTGGTGATGAAGTACTGCCCCGGGTATGATTTCAGGCTGATTCAGGTTCTGATTCTCTGTCAGTCCGCGTGGTTGCTGGCCTGGCTGATTTCCTGTTGTCAGGCGTTCAACAACCGACTGCAGGTTATAGCCCGGTTCACGAACCACGGCAGCCTGGCGGCTGCAAATCGGGGTGTGGCAGAATATGAGCTTTCAGAGTAACCATCCAGAATGAGTTCCCATGTCACACAACCTGGAGC
>NZ_MDGW01000277.1:0-29760 GCF_001712525.1 Shigella sp. FC1661 | reverse complement strand
CACTTGGCAGAGTGTGACCACAGGATAATGCGCTCTGAGTTTCCCGATTATCGAGAACTGTTCAGGGAGTCTGACATCAAGAGCGCGGTAGCCTTTTTTAATATTTCATTCTCCATTTCAATGCGTTGTAGCTTTTTCCTCAGCTTACGTATTTCGATTTGTTCTGGTGTTATCGGAGAGGCTTTTGGTGTTTTGCCCTGACGCTCATCACGCAGTTGTTTGACCCATCTTGTCATTGTGGAAAGGCCAACATCCATAGCTTTGGCGGCATCTGCCACCGTGTATTTCTGGTCAACAACCAGTTGAGCGGATTCGCGTTTAAACTCTGCGCTAAAATTTCTTTTTTTCATTGGAGCACCTGTGTTGTTCTGAGGTGAGCATATCACCTCTGTTCAGGTGGCCAAATTCAGTGTGCCACTTCAATATCAACTACTATGGTGGGCGCAGCGAAACGGAATTAACCACCGCCCAACTGACGCTGATCACCGATGAAGGATCGGTCAATGAGAAACAGGAAACATTTATTGTACCGATGCGTAATGCTGGCGAGCTGACGCTGGTGAAAAGTTTTGACTGGTGATCCATCCCTTCACACAACCTGGCTCTCTCTTTTTTCAGATAAGACTGCTGGGCGATCTGCCGACGCCAGGATATAACCATTAACAAGCGTCGGCAGATTGGTCATTTCTTATTTTTCGTACTGAGAACTGTCCATCTACTCCGGCTTTCCTGGTTAAGGCAATGGTTTCTAAGCGATACGCATTATTGCAATAATGACAGAACATTGCGGTAACACGCTTTTACCGCTACCTTAACCACACTCCATCGGTCACCTGAGGCGGAGCTTCGCCCCTTTGAAATACCTTGCTTCTTTTCGTACAACCCTGAAAGCCTCGCGCTACATGTTCAGAGCATTGGCGTTAGTGCTCTGGCTGTTGATTGCTTTTTCATCCGTTTTTTACATCGTTAATGCGTTACATCAGCGAGAATCGGAAATTCGTCAGGAATTTAATCTGAGTTCCGATCAGGCTCAGCGCTTTATTCAACGCACCTCTGATGTGATGAAAGAGCTGAAGTACATCGCCGAAAATCGCTTATCGGCAGAAAACGGTGTGCTTTCCCCGCGTGGACGAGAAACGCAGGCGGATGTGCCTGCGTTTGAACCGCTGTTTGCCGACTCCGATTGTTCCGCAATGAGTAACACCTGGCGAGGTTCTCTGGAGTCATTGGCGTGGTTTATGCGCTACTGGCGCGATAATTTTTCTGCGGCTTACGATCTAAACCGGGTATTTTTAATCGGCAGCGATAACCTCTGCATGGCCAATTTCGGTCTGCGTGATATGCCAGTGGAACGCGATACCGCGTTGAAAGCTTTGCATGAACGCATCAATAAATATCGAAATGCACCACAAGATGATAGCGGCAGTAACCTCTACTGGATCAGCGAAGGTCCGCGCCCTGGCATCGGGTATTTTTACGCGTTGACGCCAGTTTATCTGGCGAACCGGTTGCAGGCGCTTTTGGGGGTCGAGCAGACCATCCGGATGGAGAACTTTTTCTTACCGGGTACGTTGCCGATGGGGGTTACCATTCTTGATGAAAATGGTCATACCCTGATTTCGCTTACCGGACCAGAAAGTAAAATTAAGGGCGATCCTCGCTGGATGCAGGAACGCTCCTGGTTTGGCTATACGGAAGGGTTCCGGGAGCTGGTGCTGAAGAAAAATCTGCCACCCTCATCGCTAAGCATCGTGTATTCGGTGCCGGTTGATAAGGTGCGGGAACGCATTCGCATGTTGATCCTTAACGCAATTTTGCTGAATGTGCTTGCCGGAGCTGCATTGTTTACTCTCGCACGGATGTACGAGCGACGTATTTTCATTCCGGCGGAAAGCGACGCCCTGCGACTGGAAGAACATGAGCAGTTCAATCGCAAGATTGTCGCCTCCGCGCCAGTGGGTATCTGCATTTTGCGTACCGCTGATGGCGTCAATATTTTAAGTAACGAACTGGCGCATACCTATCTCAATATGCTTACGCATGAGGACCGCCAACGACTGACGCAAATTATCTGTGGGCAGCAGGTCAATTTTGTTGATGTCCTGACCAGCAACAATACCAATCTGCAAATCAGCTTCGTCCATTCGCGCTATCGTAATGAAAACGTGGCCATTTGTGTGCTGGTGGATGTTTCTTCGCGCGTGAAGATGGAAGAGTCGTTGCAGGAGATGGCACAAGCAGCGGAACAGGCGAGCCAGTCAAAATCGATGTTCCTTGCCACCGTCAGTCATGAGCTGCGAACGCCGCTGTATGGCATTATCGGTAACCTGGATCTGTTGCAAACCAAAGAGTTACCGAAAGGCGTCGATCGGCTGGTGACGGCAATGAACAACTCTTCCAGCCTGTTGTTGAAAATTATCAGCGATATTCTCGATTTCTCGAAGATTGAATCGGAACAGTTGAAGATCGAACCGCGTGAGTTTTCACCGCGTGAAGTGATGAACCACATCACCGCCAACTATTTACCGCTGGTGGTACGCAAGCAGTTAGGCTTGTACTGCTTTATTGAACCGGATGTGCCAGTGGCCTTAAATGGCGACCCGATGCGTTTACAGCAGGTCATCTCCAACCTGTTGAGTAACGCCATAAAATTCACCGATACCGGCTGTATAGTTTTGCATGTCCGCGCTGATGGCGATTATCTCTCTATCCGTGTTCGCGATACCGGCGTGGGGATTCCGGCGAAAGAAGTGGTGCGCTTGTTTGATCCCTTCTTCCAGGTCGGAACGGGCGTACAGCGAAACTTCCAGGGGACCGGTCTGGGTCTGGCGATTTGTGAAAAACTGATCAGCATGATGGACGGCGATATCTCGGTAGATTCAGAACCGGGAATGGGCAGCCAGTTTACCGTGCGTATTCCGTTGTACGGCGCTCAGTACCCGCAGAAAAAAGGCGTGGAAGGGTTGAGTGGTAAACGCTGCTGGCTGGCGGTCCGCAATGCGTCGCTCTGTCAGTTCCTGGAAACTAGTTTGCAGCGCAGCGGCATCGTCGTTACAACATACGAAGGGCAGGAACCGACTCCCGAAGATGTGTTAATTACTGACGAGGTAGTGAGTAAAAAATGGCAGGGTAGAGCGGTAGTGACCTTCTGTCGTCGCCATATTGGTATTCCGCTGGAGAAAGCGCCAGGGGAGTGGGTACACAGTGTGGCTGCCCCGCATGAGCTACCGGCATTGTTGGCGCGTATTTATTTGATCGAGATGGAGAGCGACGATCCTGCTAACGCTCTGCCGTCGACGGACAAAGCGGTCAGCGATAATGACGATATGATGATTCTGGTCGTGGATGATCATCCGATTAACCGACGTCTGCTGGCAGATCAGTTGGGATCGTTGGGCTATCAATGTAAAACCGCGAATGATGGTGTCGATGCGCTTAATGTACTTAGCAAGAATCATATTGATATCGTGCTTAGCGACGTCAACATGCCAAATATGGATGGTTACCGCTTGACGCAACGCATTCGTCAGTTGGGACTGACGTTGCCGGTAATCGGAGTAACTGCTAATGCGTTGGCTGAAGAGAAGCAGCGGTGTCTGGAGTCCGGTATGGACAGCTGCCTGTCGAAGCCGGTAACGCTGGATGTGATAAAACAGACGCTGACGGTATATGCCGAGAGGGTCAGGAAATCGCGGGAATCGTAGGACGGATAAGGTGTTTATGTCGCATCTGGCATTCAGTGCAAATGCCAGATGCGACGCTGACGCGTCTTATCTGGCCTACAGGTGATTAGTCTTTATCTGCCGGACTTAACGTCACTGAAGAGAGATAATTCAGCAGGGCGATATCGTTCTCGACACCCAGCTTCATCATCGCAGATTTCTTCTGGCTACTGATGGTTTTAATACTGCGGTTCAGCTTTTTAGCGATCTCGGTCACCAAGAAGCCTTCCGCAAACAGGCGCAGAACTTCACTCTCTTTTGGCGAGAGACGCTTGTCACCGTAACCACCAGCACTGATTTTTTCCAACAGGCGAGAAACGCTTTCCGGGGTAAATTTCTTCCCTTTCTGCAGCGCGGCGAGAGCTTTCGGCAGATCGGTCGGTGCACCTTGTTTCAGCACGATCCCTTCGATATCCAGATCCAATACCGCACTAAGAATCGCCGGGTTGTTGTTCATAGTCAGAACAATGATCGACAGGCTTGGGAAATGGCGCTTGATGTACTTGATTAAGGTAATGCCATCGCCGTACTTATCGCCAGGCATGGAGAGATCGGTAATCAACACATGCGCATCCAGTTTCGGCAGGTTGTTGATCAGTGCTGTAGAGTCTTCAAATTCGCCGACAACATTCACCCACTCAATTTGCTCAAGTGATTTGCGAATACCGAACAAGACTATCGGATGGTCATCGGCAATAATTACGTTCATATTGTTCATGTAATAGGCTACCTTGCTACAGCAAGCTCTTGACATAACTGTCAATGTCGCTGATGTATTTTTCTATTCCTGGAACATCCTTCTCACGAATCAGATGTTCCAGCGTTTCACATAACTGCTTGCCGGGTACCAGATTTAGCATGGCAAATACGCCTTTAAGACGATGAGCCGTTTGGGCTAACGCAGCAAAGTCACTGGTTGCTGCTTCAGTATACAGCCTCTTAACATCATCCGGTACTGTGTCTACAAAGAGCGCATAATAGCCGCTGGCATGGAGTTGCGCATTTTCATCTCCGCCCAGAGGCGATTCTGTCACCTCTTCCTGCGCCAGTTGCACTTCAATTAATTGTAAGACCGCTTCCTGCATAGCGTTGCTCATATTGAAGTTGACGCACAATTGACCAGGCCCAATTTCTCGTACGCCAGACTCATCATCGCTTAAAAGCAAGCCAGAGGCAGTAAGATTAGACGGATTATCCGTTAAAAAGATATCATAATCTTGACTAATTAATCTTTCATCGGGTGTGATACAGGTTGCACCCCAATTTTCTAACTGGCGAGTGACAATATTCCGAATTTCTGCCGAAGTAACATCCACCATTACGCAGACATCATCCAGTAAACGCTCTTCTTCCTCTTCAACTTCCGGGTCAGCGGCGAGCATTTTGATATGCACAGAGTAGCGTGTACCAAGCCCATCCCGCGTTTTGATGTTTAAATGACCGCCCAGTTTACGCGCCAGTTGATCGCTCAGCCAGAATGCCAGCGGGTCCGCCTTGCCATAGCGATCGTTTTGGGGCTGGTTGATAAACGGGAAGTGCAAATTATCCATTTCATGAATACTTACGCCTTCTCCCGTGTCCAGAATGCGGAATGTCAGGCGGTCTTCAGAGGACTCATCCTGATCAACCTCAAGGGTGATTTTTCCCAATTGCGTTGAGGTCACGGCATATTGCATCAGTAGCAGCAAAATACGTCGTAAGGCATCGCGATCGCCGCGGCGCATATCGTGTGCTTTCAGATGATTGTTAATCAGCAGTTGCAGACCTTTACGCTTGATGGCAGGCAACACTGAAGGCACAACTTCATCAATTAAATCCTGCACGGAGAACAGCACCGTCTCACTTTTCCAGCTATCGTCCGCAAGCATGTTCGCTAACTGTATTTCATCGACCAGCCGCACCAGCACATCTGCCTGATTCGCCAGTTGTTTGCTTTCCGGGGCGTTGAGTTTAGCCGCGCTCTCCGCCAGGGACTGTGCGGGTTCTTTCAGCGCATCGCCAATGTTTTTCATAAAGGTCATCCGCCCCTGCTGGTTTTTCTCATACAGACGCTGCGCCTGCTTGAGTTTCTTGTTTACCAGCACTTCGCGATCCTGATCGCGAATAATGAAAATTTGTGTGCGCGGCGCGACCTGGCTGCGGAACATGCGGATCTCATACAGCTCGTTATTGATCGTCGCCTGAATAATCCCCTGATGCTGTTCCGCCATGGTGGTGATGTTTTGCAGATTCAAATGCGGCAGCAAATGATCGGCAATTTTGTTACTTATGACAGTGCGGTTCGATTCCTGATCGTGAACCAGCAGGCCGAGCGGCAGCAGTGAGACTATCTCTTCATTAATTGCCCGTAAAATGCGCAATTCGTTATTGACCGCCGTGCTGGGTAGACTTTCTGTACTGCGGCTGGAGAAATGGCGGAATGTGGTATAGCCAAATAACGCCAGCGCCAGCAAACCGATGTTCAGCAGCAGTGGCAGCAGAATGTTTTGCAACGTATCCAGCAATAAGGTGCCATAAGGAACCTGCCAGACCAGGCGCACATCGGTAGAGTTGAGTGCCGAGGAGATTTCAATCTTCGTACTGTTAAAGTGGATACTGACGCTATCCGTCCCTTCTTTCTCATTATCATTGTCTCCCGTTGCCGTCGCGTCTGGCTCAAGGCGGAAACTGTCCAGCGGCATACCCGGTGGGATCAAATCATTAATCGGTAGATCAAAAGCTACGACCGTTGCCAGATGTCCCGGCTGGTTGAACGTGGTACGCAAGGTAAAGTAATGACCGTTCTGCCAGGCCAGGCGGCGCATGTTAGAAAAACTTTCGCGTTCATCGAGGGCGTTGGCCTGTTGCAACATCTCTGCACGACGTGAATCAACAATGTCGCTGACGGTCGATTCTTTAAATCCGGAGGTGAGATCTTTGAGGGGCAGGGTTGAGATCAGCACCAGACTGTTATCCTGACCATTCAGGTAATACATCGACCACGGTACATTTTCTGCGCCCCACAATGTGTCCAGATAGGTGGACATCCGCTGAGTCATCTCAAGCGTTGAGTTGTCGTGAGAGCCAAAGATTAACGCTTCCGTTTTGCGGCGCGGTTTCTCCAGATAGTAGACATCCTGTTTCAGGAAACCTTCGCCGGAGGAGGGGGAGGTCGTCGCGGCAATGTTGTCGTAGATCTGCCAGGTCACGTAACGCCAGGTATTGACGCGCTTTTGGATAGCGTGGGTAATGTCGACAATCTGGTAACTTTTATCTTTCAGCCATGCGTTAACGGCGCTTTGTACCATTACACCCATCGTCACCAGTAACACAATGATCAACAGTAAAAAGAAGCGGGTAATGCTCCCCGGTAGGAGTGAAAAGCGGGTCGTGGCCGTTGTCTCTTTCTGACGCATTCGTGTTTATGATCTGTTAAAACTTCGCGAAGTGATAGGGCAGTATAAAGGGTACAGTGTGAAATTCCAGACTCTTACCTGATTGATGATTCTCTATTCTCCCGTGATATTTATCATCCTGCATTGGGGGAAATAGATGTACAAGCTCCATTTTGCTGTACAAATAACCTACAAAAAGCCCAACGAAATTAATTGCAAATAAACGATGATTGCTGGAAATTATGCTGATGTTAATTATTTGTGAAATAGTTAACAAGCGTTATAGTTTTTCTGTGGTAGCACAGAATAATGAAAAGTGTGTAAAGAAGGGTAAAAAAAACCGGATGCGAGGCATCCGGTTGAAATAGGGGTAAACAGACATTCAGAAATGAATGACGGTAATAAATAAAGTTAATGATGATAGCGGGAGTTATTCTAGTTGCGAGTGAAGGTTTTGTTTTGACATTCAGTGCTGTCAAATACTTAAGAATAAGTTATTGATTTTAACCTTGAATTATTATTGCTTGATGTTAGGTGCTTATTTCGCCATTCCACAATAATCTTAAAAAGTTCCCTTGCATTTACATTTTGAAACATCTACAGCGATAAATGAAACATCTTAAAGGTTTTAGTATCATATTCGTGTTGGATTATTCTGCATTTTTGGGGAGAATGGACTTGCCGACTGATTAATGAGGGTTAATCAGTATGCAGTGGCATAAAAAAGCAAATAAAGGCATATAACAGAGGGTTAATAACATGAAAGTTAAAGTACTGTCCCTCCTGGTCCCAGCTCTGCTGGTAGCAGGCGCAGCAAACGCTGCTGAAGTTTACAACAAAGACGGCAACAAATTAGATCTGTACGGTAAAGTAGACGGCCTGCACTATTTCTCTGACAACAAGTCAGAAGACGGCGACCAGACCTATGTACGTCTTGGTTTCAAAGGCGAAACTCAGGTTACTGACCAGCTGACCGGTTACGGCCAGTGGGAATATCAGATCCAGGGCAATACCTCTGAAGACAACAAAGAAAACTCCTGGACCCGTGTGGCATTCGCAGGTCTGAAATTCCAGGATGTAGGTTCTTTCGACTACGGTCGTAACTACGGCGTTGTTTACGACGTAACTTCCTGGACCGACGTACTGCCAGAATTCGGTGGCGACACCTACGGTTCTGACAACTTCATGCAGCAGCGTGGTAACGGCTTCGCGACCTACCGTAACACCGACTTCTTCGGTCTGGTTGACGGTCTGAACTTTGCTGTTCAGTACCAGGGCAAAAACGGTAGCGTAAGCGGCGAAGGCATGACCAACAACGGTCGTGGCGCTCTGCGTCAGAACGGCGACGGTGTCGGCGGTTCTATCACTTATGATTACGAAGGCTTCGGTATCGGTGCTGCAGTTTCCAGCTCCAAACGTACTGATGATCAAAATGGTAGCTACATCAGCAATGGTGTAGTTCGTAACTACATCGGTACTGGCGACCGTGCTGAAACCTACACTGGTGGTCTGAAATACGACGCTAACAACATCTACTTGGCTGCTCAGTACACCCAGACCTACAACGCAACTCGCGTAGGTTCCCTGGGTTGGGCGAACAAAGCACAGAACTTCGAAGCTGTTGCTCAGTACCAGTTCGACTTCGGTCTGCGTCCGTCTGTAGCATACCTGCAGTCTAAAGGTAAAAACCTGGGTGTCATCAATGGTCGTAACTACGACGACGAAGATATCCTGAAATATGTTGATGTTGGCGCGACCTACTACTTCAACAAAAACATGTCCACCTATGTTGACTACAAAATCAACCTGCTGGACGACAACCAGTTCACTCGTGACGCTGGCATCAACACTGATAACATCGTAGCTCTGGGTCTGGTTTACCAGTTCTAATCTCGATTGATATCGAAAAAAGGGCCTGCGGGCCCTTTTTTCATTGTTTTCAGCGTACAAACTCAGTTTTTTGGTGTACTCTTGCGACCGTTCGCATGAGGATAATCACGTATGGAAATAAGCTTTACCCGCGTGGCACTGCTGGCTGCCGCGCTCTTCTTTGTTGGTTGCGATCAAAAACCACAACCCGCCAAAACCCACGCTACTGAAGTTACCGTTCTTGAAGGCAAAACCATGGGTACCTTCTGGCGTGCCAGCATCCCGGGCATTGATGCCAAACGCAGTGCCGAACTTAAAGAAAAGATTCAGACCCAGCTGGACGCCGACGATCAGCTGCTTTCGACCTATAAAAAAGATTCCGCGCTGATGCGCTTTAACGACTCGCAAAGTTTGTCGCCGTGGCCAGTAAGTGAAGCGATGGCCGAAATCGTCACTACCTCGCTGCGCATTGGCGCGAAGACCGATGGTGCGATGGATATTACCGTCGGGCCGCTGGTAAATCTGTGGGGCTTTGGCCCGGAACAACAGCCGGTTCAAATTCCGAGCCAGGAACAGATCGACGAGATGAAAGCCAAAACTGGTTTACAGCACCTTACGGTCATTAATCAGTCGCATCAGCAATATCTGCAAAAAGACCTGCCGGATTTATATGTCGATCTCTCTACCGTCGGCGAAGGTTATGCGGCGGATCACTTGGCACGCTTGATGGAGCAGGAAGGGATTTCCCGCTATCTGGTGTCGGTGGGCGGCGCGCTGAACAGCCGTGGTATGAACGGTGAAGGCCTGCCGTGGCGGGTAGCGATTCAAAAACCAACCGATAAAGAAAACGCAGTTCAGGCTGTGGTGGATATCAACGGTCATGGGATTAGCACCTCTGGCAGCTACCGTAACTATTACGAACTGGACGGCAAACGTCTTTCTCATGTTATCGATCCGCAAACCGGGCGTCCCATCGAACACAATCTGGTATCCGTGACGGTGATTGCTCCGACGGCGCTGGAAGCCGATGCCTGGGATACTGGCTTGATGGTACTCGGGCCGGAGAAAGCCAAAGAGGTTGTTCGCCGGGAAGGGCTGGCGGTTTATATGATCACCAAAGAAGGCGATAGCTTTAAAACCTGGATGTCACCACAGTTTAAAAGCTTCCTTGTCAGCGAAAAAAATTAAAGCGCAAGATTGTTGGTTTTTGCGTGATGGTGACCGGGCAGACTAAAGGCTATCCTTAACCAGGGAGCTGATTATGAAAAACGCCACATGCTTAACTGACGATCAACGCTGGCAATCTGTCTTAGCCCGCGACCCGAATGCCGACGGCGAATTCGTTTTCGCCGTGCGCACCACAGGCATCTTTTGCCGTCCGTCTTGCCGCGCCAGACATGCCTTGCGGGAAAATGTCTCCTTCTACGCAAATGCCAGCGAGGCACTCGCCGCCGGATTTCGCCCCTGCAAACGCTGCCAACCTGATAAAGCCAATGCCCAGCAACATCGGTTGGATAAAATCACCCACGCGTGTCGACTGCTGGAACAGGAAACGCCTGTAACGTTGGAAGCCTTAGCCGACCAGGTGGCGATGAGTCCATTTCATCTACATCGGTTGTTTAAAGCGACTACCGGAATGACGCCTAAAGCCTGGCAACAGGCCTGGCGCGCTCGCCGTTTGCGCGAATCGCTGGCGAAAGGGGAGAGCGTGACGACGTCTATTCTTAACGCCGGATTCCCCGACAGCAGCAGTTACTACCGCAAAGCCGATGAAACGCTGGGCATGACGGCTAAACAATTCCGTCACGGTGGCGAAAATCTGGCGGTGCGTTACGCGCTGGCTGATTGTGCGCTGGGTCGTTGCCTGGTGGCAGAAAGCGAGCGGGGGATTTGCGCGATATTGCTGGGCGATGATGACGCGACATTAATCAGCGAGTTGCAGCAGATGTTTCCCGCTGCCGACAACGCGCCTGCCGATCTGACGTTTCAGCAACATGTGCGTGAAGTGATCGCCAGCCTCAATCAACGCGATACGCCGCTGACGTTACCGCTGGATATTCGCGGCACTGCTTTTCAGCAACAAGTCTGGCAGGCACTGCGCACGATACCTTGCGGTGAAACCGTCAGTTATCAGCAACTGGCTAACGCCATCGGCAAACCGAAAGCGGTACGGGCCGTTGCCAGCGCCTGTGCCGCCAACAAGCTGGCTATCGTAATACCCTGTCATCGAGTGGTCCGTGGTGATGGCACACTTTCCGGTTACCGCTGGGGCGTGTCGCGTAAAGCGCAACTGCTGCGCCGCGAAGCTGAAAATGAGGAGAGGTAATGTTGGATCTGTTTGCCGATGCTGAACCGTGGCAAGAGCCACTGGCGGCTGGTGCGGTAATTTTACGGCGTTTTGCTTTTAACGCTGCGGAGCAACTGATCCGCGATATTAATGACGTTGCCAGCCAGTCGCCGTTTCGCCAGATGGTCACCCCCGGGGGATATACCATGTCGGTGGCGATGACCAACTGTGGGCATCTGGGCTGGACGACCCATCGGCAAGGTTATCTCTATTCGCCCATTGATCCGCAAACAAATAAACCGTGGCCCGCCATGCCACAAAGCTTTCATGATTTATGTCAACGTGCGGCTACGGCGGCGGGCTATCCAGATTTCCAGCCAGATGCTTGTCTTATCAACCGCTACGCTCCTGGCGCGAAACTGTCGCTGCATCAGGATAAAGACGAACCGGATCTGCGCGCGCCAATTGTTTCTGTTTCTCTGGGCTTACCCGCGATTTTTCAATTTGGTGGCCTGAAACGTAATGATCCGCTCAAACGTTTGTTGTTGGAACATGGCGATGTGGTGGTATGGGGCGGTGAATCGCGGCTGTTTTATCACGGTATTCAACCGTTGAAAGCGGGGTTTCATCCACTCACCACCGACTGCGCTACAACCTGACATTCCGTCAGGCAGGTAAAAAAGAATAAAAATAAGAATTATTATTGCTGTGCGCGCGAAGATGTTTAAACTGCGGGCTGTAATTCATTGTCCGGGTTTTCTGCATGGAACTTCTTGTACTTGTCTGGCGGCAGTATCGCTGGCCATTTATCAGTGTGATGGCGCTAAGCCTCGCCAGTGCGGCATTAGGCATTGGCTTAATTGCTTTTATCAATCAGCGCCTTATCGAAATGGCGGATACCAGTCTGCTGGTATTGCCGGAGTTTCTGGGATTATTGCTGCTGTTGATGGCAGTCACTCTCGGATCGCAACTGGCGCTCACCACTTTGGGGCATCACTTCGTTTACCGACTGCGTAGTGAATTTATCAAGCGGATTCTGGATACCCACGTCGAGCGCATTGAACAACTCGGTAGCGCCTCGTTGCTGGCGGGATTAACCAGCGATGTGCGCAATATCACCATTGCTTTTGTGCGTCTTCCGGAACTGGTGCAGGGGATCATTCTCACTATCGGTTCCGCGGCGTATCTGTGGATGCTGTCGGGCAAAATGTTGCTGGTAACGGCTATCTGGATGGCGATCACCATCTGGGGTGGTTTTGTACTGGTGGCGCGGGTGTACAAACATATGGCGACCCTACGTGAAACCGAAGACAAGCTGTACACGGATTTTCAAACTGTACTTGAAGGGCGCAAAGAGCTGACTCTGAACCGGGAACGCGCCGAGTATGTGTTTAACAACCTCTACATCCCCGATGCGCAAGAGTATCGCCATCATATTATTCGCGCAGACACCTTCCATCTTAGTGCCGTGAACTGGTCAAACATCATGATGCTGGGCGCTATCGGCCTGGTGTTCTGGATGGCGAACAGTCTCGGTTGGGCTGATACCAACGTTGCTGCGACCTATTCGTTGACGCTTTTATTCCTGCGTACGCCGCTGCTTTCGGCGGTTGGCGCATTGCCGACGCTGCTGACGGCGCAGGTGGCGTTTAACAAGCTGAACAAATTCGCGCTCGCGCCTTTCAAAGCAGAGTTTCCGCGCCCGCAGGCGTTTCCCAACTGGCAAACGCTGGAGCTGCGTAATGTGACGTTTAGCTATCAGGATAACGCGTTTTCCGTTGGTCCGATTAATCTCACCATCAAACGTGGCGAGCTACTGTTTCTGATTGGTGGTAACGGTAGTGGAAAATCGACGCTGGCGATGTTGTTGACGGGCTTGTATCAGCCACAAAGCGGCGAAATCTTGCTGGATGGCAAACCTGTCAGCGGCGAACAACCGGAAGATTATCGCAAACTGTTTTCGGCAGTGTTTACCGATGTCTGGCTGTTTGATCAACTGCTGGGGCCGGAGGGTAAACCCGCTAACCCGCAACTGGTTGAGAAGTGGCTGGCGCAGCTGAAAATGGCTCATAAGCTTGAGTTAAGCAACGGGCGTATTGTTAACCTGAAGTTATCAAAAGGGCAGAAAAAACGCGTGGCGCTGTTGCTGGCGCTGGCAGAAGAACGCGATATTATCCTGCTGGATGAATGGGCGGCGGATCAGGATCCACACTTCCGTCGTGAGTTTTATCAGGTGTTGCTGCCGCTGATGCAGGAGATGGGTAAAACTATTTTCGCTATCAGTCATGATGATCATTACTTTATCCACGCCGACCGCCTGCTGGAAATGCGCAATGGGCAACTTAGCGAGCTGACGGGCGAAGAGCGCGATGCCGCTTCGCGTGATGCCGTTGCCCGGACGGCATAATATTACGACGCTGACCTGGCGGACTGCTGCCGTCAGGTCAATATGCTAAAAATCCCTTCATTTCTAATAACCCTATAATTAATCAACGAAATTATAATGTTTCTAAAATTAGAATATAATTTATAAACATTATTTAAATGTTGTTACTTAAGTGTTACCTTTGATGCCGCGCAAATCTCACCTGCAATAAAGCGACTAAAAGTAAGGCATTAACAAGATGAAAAAAGTGACTGCCATGCTCTTCTCGATGGCCGTGGGGCTTAATGCCGTTTCGATGGCGGCAAAAGCGAAAGCGTCCGAGGAGCAGGAAACTGATGTACTGTTGATTGGCGGCGGCATTATGAGCGCCACGTTGGGGACCTATTTACGCGAGCTGGAGCCTGAATGGTCGATGACCATGCTGGAGCGCCTGGAGGGTGTCGCGCAGGAGAGTTCGAACGGCTGGAATAACGCCGGAACCGGGCATTCTGCACTGATGGAACTGAACTACACCCCGCAAAACGCCGATGGCAGTATCAGTATTGAAAAAGCAGTCGCCATTAACGAAGCATTTCAGATTTCCCGCCAGTTCTGGGCGCACCAGGTCGAGCGCGGCGTGCTGCGTACTCCGCGTTCATTTATCAATACCGTTCCGCATATGAGCTTTGTCTGGGGCGAGGATAACGTTAATTTCCTGCGCGCCCGTTACGCCGCGTTGCAACAAAGCTCGCTGTTTCGCGGTATGCGTTACTCTGAAGATCACGCGCAGATCAAAGAGTGGGCACCGTTAGTGATGGAAGGGCGCGATCCGCAACAGAAAGTGGCAGCCACGCGTACGGAAATTGGTACCGATGTGAACTACGGCGAGATCACCCGCCAGTTAATTGCTTCCTTGCAGAAGAAATCTAACTTCTCGCTGCAACTCAGCAGCGAAGTCCGCGCCCTAAAGCGTAATGACGATAACACCTGGACCGTTACCGTTGCCGATCTGAAAAATGGCACTGCACAGAACATTCGTGCCAAATTTGTCTTTATCGGCGCGGGCGGTGCGGCGCTGAAGCTGTTACAGGAATCGGGGATTCCGGAAGCGAAAGACTACGCCGGTTTCCCGGTGGGCGGACAGTTCCTTGTTTCGGAAAACCCGGACGTGGTTAATCACCATCTGGCGAAGGTTTACGGTAAAGCATCCGTTGGCGCACCACCGATGTCGGTTCCGCATATCGATACCCGCGTTCTGGACGGTAAACGCGTAGTGCTGTTTGGGCCATTTGCCACCTTCTCAACCAAATTCCTCAAAAACGGTTCATTGTGGGATCTGATGAGTTCCACCACCACCTCTAACGTGATGCCGATGATGCACGTCGGGCTGGATAATTTCGATCTGGTGAAATATCTGGTGAGTCAGGTGATGTTGAGTGAAGAGGATCGTTTTGAAGCGTTGAAAGAGTACTATCCGCAGGCGAAAAAAGAGGACTGGCGTTTGTGGCAAGCGGGGCAGCGTGTGCAGATTATCAAGCGTGATGCCGATAAAGGTGGTGTACTGCGTCTGGGTACTGAAGTGGTCAGTGACCAGCAAGGGACCATTGCCGCGCTCCTGGGAGCATCGCCAGGGGCGTCAACCGCCGCGCCGATTATGTTGGATCTGCTGGAAAAAGTATTTGGCGATCGCGTTTCCAGCCCGCAATGGCAGGCTACGTTGAAAGCGATCGTTCCGTCTTATGGACGCAAGCTGAACGGTGATGTAGCGGCAACAGAACGCGAGTTGCAGTACACCAGCGAAGTGCTGGGGCTGAAATACGACAAGCCGCAGGCAGCAGATAGTACGCCAAAACCGCAGTTGAAACCGCAACCCGTTCAAAAAGAAGTGGCGGATATTGCGTTGTAATGATGTGCCACATCCGGCATGGTATGCCGGATGTGGCGTATACTGATAAGACGCGCCAGCGTCGCATCAGGCAACCGGCTCGGGCGTTAGATGTTGGATGCGGCGTAACCGCCTTATCCAACCAACGGGGTGCCGTACTTCACAACAGTTTAGCGAACTTCTGCGTTGTCAATTTTCTCTTCCGCCTTCCAGACGCGGTATTTCACATCTACATTGTCTGGCGTATACACCACGATCGGCAGCTTGCTGTTGTAACGCAGCATTCCAGCATCGCCCAGATACGCGGTGACAAATTTCTTCTCTTTCTTGCCATCCGGGCAGGCCATCATCGTGGAAACCGGCGAGCTAACTTTATCAAAGACATAATAATCATAGCCCCAGCCTTCCAGCGTTTTGCTTTCCAGCTTCCCGCCGAGACGATGCAAATTGCAATCGACTTCCAGCGTCTGACCGATTAACAGTTCTACTTTCAGGGTAGATTCATCTTCTTGCGGGGTTAACTGAATCACCTGACGCTTCATCCCTTTTTCAGCTTGTGGATAAGGCGCGATTTTTTCCAGTGGCTGGACGCTTTCTGCCGCCCAGGCGGAAGTGGTAGCGAAAGCGGCAAACAATACTGCAGGTAGAATGGTCTTCATTTTTTTGCTTTCCTTCTTCATTTATAGGTTTTCACCGATGATGTCGCTGAAGGTTAACATATTCATAAGATTTATTAATTTGCTTTATGAATAACTTAAAGAATATTCAGACAATTTTACCTGCTCTTTTAGTGTTAAATTCTGATGAGAGAACAAACCAGCAGAAATATCTCTGGTGAATTAATCGCTATATAAATATGTTTATAACCATTTGAAATGTGAGCAAAAGCCCGTTTTTGCCACGCTTCCCGCCACTCTTTTGATCCTGCTACAGGTTTTACCCCGATCGGGGTATGCATCTTTGACACATCCTTTAATATCTTAGCGGTTATAAAAATGGCTTATTAATTATGCGGTTTATTTGGTCGCTCTCAATTTTCAGAGCGCGTTAATGATGGAAGGTCAATGTGAAGATTGATGCATCCCGTCGGGGCATACTCACTGGTCGCTGGCGCAAAGCCAGTAACGGTATCCGTCCGCCCTGGTCCGGTGATGAATCTCATTTTCTGACCCATTGCACCCGTTGCGACGCCTGTATTAATGCTTGTGAAAACAACATTCTGCAACGCGGCGCGGGCGGCTATCCGAGCGTTAATTTCAAAAATAACGAGTGCAGCTTCTGTTACGCTTGCGCGCAGGCTTGCCCCGAATCGCTATTTTCTCTGCGCCACACTAGGGCCTGGGATTTGCAGTTCACCATTGGGGACGCGTGCCTGGCGTATCAGTCAGTTGAATGCCGCCGCTGTCAGGATAGCTGTGAGCCAATGGCAATTATCTTTCGCCCGACGCTCTCCGGGATCTACCAGCCGCAACTTAATAGCCAACTTTGCAACGGATGTGGAGCATGTGCAGCCAGCTGTCCGGTATCAGCCATAACTGCGGAGTATCTCCATGCACACTAACTGGCAAGTTTGCAGCCTGGTCGTGCAGGCCAAAAGCGAACGAATTTCAGACATCAGCACCCAACTGAACGCCTTTCCCGGCTGTGAAGTTGCTGTCAGCGACGCGCCGAGCGGTCAGTTGATTGTGGTGGTGGAAGCAGAAGACAGCGAAACGCTGATCCAAACCATTGAGTCAGTACGCAACGTAGAGGGCGTGCTGGCGGTGTCGCTGGTTTATCACCAGCAGGAAGAGCAAGGTGAGGAAACACCATGAAACTCAGTCGTCGTAGCTTTATGAAAGCTAACGCCGTTGCGGCCGCTGCGGCGGCTGCCGGTCTCAGCGTGCCGGGCGTTGCCCGCGCCGTTGTTGGTCAGCAGGAAGCCATCAAATGGGATAAAGCGCCGTGCCGTTTCTGCGGTACTGGTTGCGGCGTTCTGGTCGGAACGCAGCAGGGACGTGTGGTGGCCTGTCAGGGCGACCCAGACGCACCGGTTAACCGTGGCCTGAACTGCATTAAGGGCTATTTCCTGCCCAAGATCATGTACGGTAAAGACCGTTTGACGCAGCCGCTGCTGCGTATGAAAAACGGTAAATATGACAAAGAAGGCGAATTTACCCTAATCACCTGGGATCAGGCCTTCGATGTGATGGAAGAGAAATTCAAAACCGCCCTGAAAGAAAAAGGGCCGGAATCGATCGGTATGTTCGGTTCTGGTCAGTGGACTATCTGGGAAGGTTATGCCGCGTCCAAGCTGTTTAAAGCGGGCTTCCGTTCGAACAACATCGACCCGAACGCGCGTCACTGTATGGCGTCGGCAGTAGTTGGCTTTATGCGTACCTTTGGTATGGATGAGCCGATGGGCTGCTATGACGACATCGAGCAGGCTGACGCGTTTGTGCTGTGGGGCGCAAACATGGCGGAGATGCACCCGATCCTCTGGTCGCGCATCACTAACCGTCGTCTCTCTAATCAGAACGTCACCGTGGCGGTGCTTTCTACCTACCAGCATCGTAGCTTCGAGCTGGCGGATAACGGCATCATCTTTACGCCACAGTCTGACCTGGTGATCCTGAACTACATCGCCAACTATATCATTCAAAACAATGCGATAAATCAGGACTTCTTCAGCAAACACGTTAACCTGCGCAAAGGGGCGACGGACATTGGCTACGGTTTACGTCCGACCCATCCGCTGGAAAAAGCAGCGAAGAATCCAGGTTCTGACGCCTCCGAACCGATGAGCTTTGAAGATTACAAAGCCTTCGTTGCCGAGTATACGCTGGAAAAAACTGCCGAAATGACCGGCGTGCCGAAAGACCAGTTAGAACAACTGGCGCAGCTGTATGCCGATCCGAACAAGAAAGTCATCTCCTACTGGACGATGGGCTTCAACCAGCATACTCGTGGCGTGTGGGCTAACAACCTGGTCTACAACCTGCACCTGCTGACCGGCAAAATTTCCCAGCCGGGTTGCGGTCCGTTCTCCCTGACCGGGCAACCTTCTGCGTGTGGTACTGCGCGTGAAGTGGGCACCTTTGCTCACCGTCTGCCTGCGGACATGGTGGTGACCAACGAGAAACACCGTGATATCTGCGAGAAGAAGTGGAATATCCCGAGCGGCACCATTCCGGCGAAAATCGGTCTGCACGCGGTGGCACAAGACCGTGCGCTGAAAGACGGCAAACTGAATGTTTACTGGACCATGTGTACCAACAACATGCAGGCCGGGCCGAACATCAATGAAGAGCGTATGCCGGGCTGGCGCGATCCGCGCAACTTCATCATCGTCTCCGATCCGTATCCGACAGTCAGTGCGCTGGCCGCCGACTTGATCCTGCCGACCGCAATGTGGGTAGAGAAAGAGGGCGCTTACGGTAACGCCGAACGCCGTACTCAGTTCTGGCGTCAACAGGTACAGGCACCGGGCGAAGCGAAATCGGATCTCTGGCAGTTAGTCCAGTTCTCCCGCCGCTTCAAAACTGAAGAAGTATGGCCGGAAGATCTGCTGGCGAAGAAACCGGAACTGCGTGGCAAAACGCTGTACGAAGTGCTGTATGCCACACCGGAAGTGAGCAAATTCCCGGTATCCGAACTGGCGGAAGATCAGCTGAACGATGAATCCCGCGAGCTGGGCTTCTATCTGCAAAAAGGGCTGTTCGAAGAGTACGCATGGTTTGGTCGCGGTCACGGTCACGATCTGGCACCGTTCGATGACTACCACAAAGCGCGCGGTCTGCGCTGGCCGGTGGTGAACGGTAAAGAAACGCAGTGGCGTTACAGCGAAGGTAACGACCCGTACGTGAAAGCGGGCGAAGGCTATAAGTTCTACGGCAAACCGGATGGCAAAGCGGTGATCTTCGCACTGCCATTCGAACCGGCGGCGGAAGCACCGGATGAAGAGTACGACCTGTGGCTCTCTACCGGACGCGTTCTGGAGCACTGGCACACCGGCAGTATGACTCGCCGTGTACCAGAACTGCACCGCGCCTTCCCGGAAGCGGTCCTGTTTATTCACCCGCTGGATGCGAAAGCGCGCGATCTGCGTCGTGGCGACAAAGTGAAAGTGGTTTCTCGCCGTGGCGAAGTGATCTCGATTGTCGAAACGCGCGGTCGTAACCGTCCGCCGCAGGGCCTGGTGTACATGCCGTTCTTCGACGCCGCACAGCTGGTTAACAAACTAACGCTGGACGCGACCGATCCGCTCTCGAAAGAGACGGACTTCAAGAAGTGCGCAGTCAAACTGGAGAAGGTGTAAGCCATTATGTCCCGGTCAGCGAAACCTCAAAATGGTCGCCGCCGCTTTCTGCGCGATGTTGTTCGCACAGCAGGCGGGCTGGCTGCCGTGGGTGTGGCGCTGGGGTTACAACAGCAAACCGCACGCGCATCTGGCGTGCGGTTGCGCCCGCCCGGAGCCATAAACGAGAACGCCTTTGCCAGTGCCTGTGTGCGTTGCGGTCAGTGTGTTCAGGCTTGCCCTTACGACACCTTAAAACTGGCGACGCTGGCCTCTGGTCTGTCGGCGGGCACGCCATATTTTGTCGCACGGGATATTCCTTGCGAAATGTGTGAGGACATTCCGTGCGCCAAAGTGTGCCCGAGCGGTGCGCTGGATCGTGAGATCGAATCGATCGACGACGCGCGGATGGGG
The DNA here is from genome assembly GCF_001712525.1 of Shigella sp. FC1661. Lineage (NCBI taxonomy): Bacteria > Pseudomonadati > Pseudomonadota > Gammaproteobacteria > Enterobacterales > Enterobacteriaceae > Shigella > Shigella sp. FC1661. The sequence goes on along the minus strand of NZ_MDGW01000277.1, from coordinate 9,568 downwards.
CTGGCGGTACTGGTGGACCAGGAAAACTGTCTCAACTTTCAGGGGCTGCGCTGCGATGTTTGTTATCGCGAATGCCCGAAAATTGATGAGGCCATCACCCTGGAGCTGGAGCGCAACACGCGTACCGGTAAGCACGCCCGCTTTCTGCCGACGGTTCACAGAGACGCCTGTACCGGTTGCGGTAAGTGCGAAAAAGTGTGCGTGCTGGAACAACCGGCAATCAAGGTGTTACCGCTGTCACTGGCTAAAGGGGAGTTAGGTCACCATTACCGCTTCGGCTGGCTGGAGGGGAACAATGGCAAATCGTAAACGTGACGCCGGGCGCGAGGCGCTGGAGAAAAAAGGCTGGTGGCGCAGTCACCGTTGGCTGGTGTTACGTCGCCTTTGTCAGTTCTTCGTGCTGGGGATGTTTTTGAGCGGTCCGTGGTTTGGTGTGTGGATCTTACACGGTAACTACAGCAGTAGCCTGTTATTCGACACCGTTCCGCTGACCGATCCGCTGATGACGCTGCAAAGTCTTGCCAGCGGTCATCTGCCTGCCACGGTGGCGTTGACCGGTGCGGTGATTATCACCGTGCTCTACGCCCTGGCAGGAAAGCGATTATTTTGCAGCTGGGTCTGCCCGCTGAATCCGATTACCGACTTAGCGAACTGGTTACGCAGGCGCTTTGACCTCAATCAGTCTGCGACGATCCCTCGCCACATTCGCTACGTGCTGTTGGTGGTCATTCTGCTGGGATCGGCCTTAACTGGCACGCTCATCTGGGAATGGATCAACCCCGTATCTCTGATGGGGCGCAGCCTGGTAATGGGCTTCGGCAGCGGCGCGCTGCTTATTCTCGCGCTGTTTTTATTTGATCTACTGGTCGTTGAACACGGCTGGTGCGGGCACATTTGTCCGGTTGGCGCGCTGTATGGCGTGCTGGGTAGCAAAGGTGTGATTACCGTTGCGGCCACCGATCGGCAGAAATGTAACCGCTGTATGGATTGTTTTCATGTTTGCCCGGAACCGCGTGTGCTACGTGCCCCGGTGCTGGATGAACAAAGCCCGGTGCAGGTCACCAGCCGCGATTGCATGACGTGCGGTCGCTGCGTGGATGTCTGTTCTGAGGATGTATTTACAATAACTACACGATGGAGTTCGGGAGCGAAATCATGAAAAGCCATGACCTGAAGAAAGCGCTGTGTCAATGGACGGCGATGCTGGCCCTGGTGGTAAGCGGCGCGGTTTGGGCGGCTAATGGCGTCGATTTTAGCCAGTCGCCGGAAGTATCCGGGACACAGGAAGGGGCCATTCGAATGCCAAAAGAGCAGGAACGGATGCCGCTGAACTATGTGAATCAGCCGCCAATGATCCCGCATAGCGTTGAAGGTTATCAGGTAACGACCAATACCAACCGCTGCTTGCAGTGCCACGGTGTCGAAAGTTATCGCACCACTGGCGCGCCGCGCATTAGTCCTACTCACTTTATGGACAGCGACGGCAAAGTGGGCGCGGAAGTGGCTCCGCGTCGTTATTTCTGTCTGCAATGTCACGTACCGCAGGCCGATACCGCGCCAATCGTGGGGAATACCTTTACCCCATCAAAAGGTTACGGGAAATAAGAGGTTATTATGGGAAATTCTGACCGTAAGCCTGGTCTGATTAAGCGCCTGTGGAAATGGTGGCGTACCCCCAGCCGTCTGGCGCTGGGGACGCTGCTGTTGATCGGTTTTGTTGGCGGCATCGTCTTCTGGGGTGGCTTTAACACTGGGATGGAAAAAGCCAATACCGAAGAGTTCTGCATTAGCTGCCACGAAATGCGCAACACGGTGTATCAGGAATACATGGATTCCGTGCACTACAACAACCGTAGCGGCGTCCGTGCGACCTGTCCGGATTGTCACGTTCCGCACGAGTTTGTGCCGAAGATGATACGCAAGCTCAAAGCAAGTAAAGAGCTGTATGGTAAAATTTTTGGCGTTATTGACACGCCGCAGAAATTTGAAGCTCATCGTCTGACGATGGCACAGAATGAGTGGCGGCGCATGAAGGACAATAACTCGCAGGAGTGCCGTAACTGTCACAACTTCGAGTATATGGATACAACCGCCCAGAAATCGGTTGCCGCGAAGATGCATGACCAGGCGGTGAAAGATGGGCAAACCTGTATTGATTGCCATAAAGGGATAGCGCACAAGCTGCCCGATATGCGTGAAGTCGAGCCAGGTTTTTAACAGGGTTATTGCGTGGGTATGCTTGAAGCCAGAGAGTTACTTTGTGAGCGGGATGAACGAACCTTATTTAGTGGCTTGTCATTTACGCTGAACGCAGGAGAGTGGGTACAAATCACCGGTAGCAACGGCGCGGGGAAGACAACGCTTCTCCGTTTGCTGACGGGGTTGTCTCGCCCTGACGCAGGCGAGGTTCTCTGGCAAGGGCAGCCCTTGCATCAGGTACGCGACAGCTACCATCAAAACCTGTTATGGATAGGCCATCAGCCGGGGATCAAAACCCGGCTGACGGCGTTAGAAAATCTGCACTTTTATCATCGCGATGGCGATACCGCACAATGTCTGGAAGCCCTGGCGCAGGCCGGGCTTGCCGGATTCGAAGATATTCCTGTAAATCAGCTCTCGGCCGGGCAACAACGCCGCGTCGCTTTAGCGCGTCTGTGGCTGACCCGTGCCACGTTATGGATCCTCGACGAGCCTTTTACCGCGATTGACGTTAACGGCGTCGATCGTCTGACCCAGCGTATGGCGCAGCATACGGAGCAGGGGGGGATTGTGATTCTGACTACCCACCAGCCGCTCAACGTTGCTGAAAGTAAAATTCGCCGCATTTCACTGACGCAAACGAGGGCCGCATGATGTTCTGGCGCATTTTCCGTCTTGAGCTGCGTGTAGCGTTTCGCCATAGCGCCGAAATCGCCAACCCGCTGTGGTTCTTCCTGATTGTAATTACCCTTTTTCCGCTCAGTATCGGTCCGGAGCCGCAACTGCTGGCGCGTATTGCACCGGGCATTATCTGGGTTGCTGCGCTGCTTTCATCCTTGCTGGCGCTGGAACGACTGTTCCGTGACGATTTGCAGGACGGCAGTCTTGAACAATTGATGTTGTTGCCGTTACCCTTGCCCGCCGTTGTGCTGGCGAAGGTGATGGCGCACTGGATGGTAACCGGTCTGCCGTTACTCATCCTTTCGCCACTGGTAGCAATGCTACTGGGAATGGATGTTTATGGCTGGCAAGTGATGGCGCTGACGCTGCTGCTGGGAACGCCTACGCTTGGCTTTCTCGGTGCACCGGGTGTGGCGTTGACAGTGGGACTTAAGCGCGGTGGTGTGCTGCTCAGCATACTGGTGTTACCGCTGACTATCCCATTACTCATCTTTGCCACCGCCGCGATGGACGCGGCTTCCATGCATTTGCCCGTTGACGGGTATCTGGCAATTTTAGGCGCGTTGCTGGCAGGCACCGCGACATTAAGTCCTTTTGCGACGGCGGCAGCGTTACGAATCAGCATTCAATAACGCTGGATTACTGATTTTTGTTCGAGTCTGGTATCGAAACTATGTGGAAAACACTGCATCAACTGGCGATCCCACCACGGCTGTATCAAATCTGTGGCTGGTTTATACCGTGGCTGGCAATTGCCAGTGTGGTCGTGCTTACCGTCGGCTGGATCTGGGGATTCGGCTTTGCTCCGGCTGATTATCAGCAGGGAAATAGCTACCGCATTATCTACCTGCATGTGCCTGCGGCGATCTGGTCGATGGGTATTTATGCATCAATGGCGGTGGCGGCGTTTATTGGCCTTGTCTGGCAGATGAAAATGGCCAACCTGGCGGTGGCGGCGATGGCCCCCATTGGTGCCGTGTTTACCTTTATTGCCCTGGTTACCGGCTCTGCATGGGGAAAACCGATGTGGGGCACCTGGTGGGTATGGGATGCACGTCTGACTTCTGAACTGGTGCTGCTGTTTTTGTATGTGGGTGTGATTGCCCTGTGGCACGCCTTCGACGACCGCCGTCTGGCGGGCCGTGCGGCAGGTATCCTGGTGCTGATTGGCGTGGTGAATCTGCCGATTATTCATTACTCCGTGGAGTGGTGGAACACCCTGCATCAGGGATCAACGCGGATGCAGCAAAGTATCGATCCGGCGATGCGTTCGCCGCTGCGCTGGTCGATTTTTGGCTTCCTGCTCCTGTCTGCCACGCTGACGCTGATGCGGATGCGTAATTTGATTTTGCTGATGGAAAAACGCCGTCCGTGGGTGAGTGAACTGATACTGAAAAGAGGCCGTAAATGACCCCTGCATTTGCTTCCTGGAATGAATTTTTCGCAATGGGCGGTTACGCCTTTTTTGTCTGGCTGGCGGTGGTGATGACCGTTATTCCGCTGGTGGTTTTGGTCGTGCACTCGGTGATGCAGCATCGCGCAATTCTGTGTGGTGTGGAGCAACAGCGGGCGCGTGAGGCGCGTTTACGTGCTGCGCAACAGCAGGAGGCTGCATGAATATTCGCCGTAAAAACCGCTTGTGGATTGCCTGTGCTGTGTTGGCAGGTTTGGCGCTGACCATCGGTCTGGTGCTGTATGCGCTGCGCTCGAATATCGATCTCTTTTATACGCCGGGGGAAATTCTCTACGGCAAGCGTGAAACTCAGCAAATGCCGGAAGTCGGTCAGCGTCTGCGCGTTGGCGGGATGGTGATGCCGGGTAGTGTGCAGCGCGATCCCAATTCGCTGAAAGTGACCTTCACCATTTACGACGCTGAAGGCTCAGTGGATGTCTCTTACGAAGGCATTTTGCCGGATCTGTTCCGTGAAGGGCAGGGCGTTGTGGTGCAGGGCGAGCTGGAAAAAGGCAATCATATCCTCGCGAAAGAAGTGCTGGCGAAACACGACGAAAACTACACGCCGCCAGAAGTTGAGAAAGCGATGGAAGCTAACCACCGTCGCCCGGCGAGTGTTTATAAGGACCCAGCATCATGATGCCGGAAATTGGAAACGGGCTGCTGTGCCTGGCGCTGGGAATTGCGCTGCTGCTGTCCGTGTATCCGCTATGGGGCGTGGCGCGCGGAGATGCGCGCATGATGGCGTCTTCCCGCTTGTTTGCCTGGCTGCTGTTTATGTCTGTGGCTGGCGCATTTCTGGTGCTGGTCAATGCTTTCGTGGTCAACGACTTTACCGTCACCTATGTTGCCAGCAACTCCAATACCCAGCTTCCGGTGTGGTATCGCGTGGCGGCTACCTGGGGCGCGCATGAAGGTTCGCTTCTGCTGTGGGTGCTGCTGATGAGCGGCTGGACCTTTGCGGTGGCGATTTTTAGTCAGCGTATTCCGCTGGATATTGTGGCCCGTGTACTGGCGATAATGGGGATGGTCAGCGTCGGCTTTTTGCTGTTCATTCTCTTTACCTCTAACCCGTTCTCACGCACGCTGCCGAACTTCCCAATTGAAGGGCGCGATCTTAACCCGCTGTTACAGGATCCGGGGCTGATCTTCCATCCGCCTCTGCTTTATATGGGGTACGTGGGTTTCTCGGTGGCGTTTGCTTTTGCCATTGCTTCTTTGCTGAGCGGGCGTCTGGACAGCACTTATGCGCGTTTTACTCGCCCGTGGACGCTGGCGGCGTGGATTTTCCTGACGCTCGGCATTGTGCTCGGTTCCGCATGGGCCTATTACGAACTCGGCTGGGGGGGCTGGTGGTTCTGGGATCCGGTAGAAAACGCCTCGTTTATGCCGTGGCTGGTGGGGACTGCGCTGATGCACTCACTGGCGGTCACTGAACAACGCGCCAGCTTCAAAGCGTGGACATTACTGCTGGCAATCAGTGCCTTCTCGTTGTGTCTGCTGGGGACTTTCCTGGTGCGTTCCGGCGTGCTGGTATCGGTACACGCGTTTGCCTCTGATTCGGCACGCGGTATGTTTATCCTCGCCTTTATGGTACTGGTGATTGGTGGTTCGCTGCTGCTGTTTGCCGCGCGTGGACACAAAGTTCGCTCACGCGTAAACAATGCGCTGTGGTCGCGGGAATCTCTGCTGTTAGCGAACAACGTTTTGTTGGTCGCCGCGATGCTGGTGGTATTACTGGGGACGCTGCTGCCGCTGGTGCACAAGCAACTGGGACTGGGCAGTATTTCGATTGGCGAACCGTTCTTCAACACCATGTTTACCTGGCTGATGGTGCCGTTTGCGCTGCTGCTTGGTGTCGGTCCTCTGGTGCGCTGGGGGCGCGATCGCCCACGTAAAATCCGCAATTTATTGATTATCGCCTTCATCTCAACGCTGGTGCTGTCGCTGCTGCTGCCGTGGCTGTTCGAAAGCAAAGTTGTGGCGATGACGGTGCTCGGCCTGGCAATGGCCTGCTGGATTGCTGTGCTGGCAATTGCGGAAGCTGCGCTGCGTATTTCACGTGGCACGAAAACCACCTTCAGTTATTGGGGAATGGTGGCGGCTCACCTGGGGCTGGCAGTGACAATTGTTGGTATTGCCTTTAGCCAGAACTATAGCGTTGAGCGTGATGTGCGCATGAAGTCCGGCGATAGCGTCGATATTCATGAATATCGCTTCACCTTCCGTGATGTCAAAGAGGTGACTGGCCCGAACTGGCGCGGCGGTGTGGCGACTATTGGCGTAACGCGAGAGGGTAAACCGGAAACGGTGCTGTATGCGGAAAAACGTTATTACAACACTGCCGGGTCGATGATGACCGAAGCGGCGATTGACGGCGGCATCACGCGTGACCTGTACGCCGCGCTCGGTGAAGAGCTGGAAAACGGCGCGTGGGCCGTGCGTCTTTACTACAAACCGTTTGTTCGCTGGATTTGGGCGGGCGGGCTGATGATGGCGTTGGGCGGACTGCTGTGTCTGTTTGATCCTCGCTATCGTAAGCGCGTGAGTCCGCAAAAAACTGCGCCGGAGGCTGTATGAAGCGCAAAGTATTGTTAATTCCGTTGATTATCTTCCTGGCGATTGCCGCGGCGCTGCTGTGGCAGCTGGCGCGTAATGCCGAAGGGGATGATCCGACCAATCTGGAATCGGCGCTCATTGGCAAGCCAGTGCCGAAGTTTCGCCTCGAATCACTGGACAATCCGGGGCAGTTTTATCAGGCGGATGTGCTGACTCAGGGCAAACCTGTGCTGCTTAACGTCTGGGCTACCTGGTGTCCGACCTGCCGTGCGGAACATCAATATCTGAATCAGCTTTCTGCGCAGGGCATTCGCGTGGTCGGCATGAACTATAAAGACGATCGCCAGAAGGCAATAAGCTGGCTGAAAGAGCTGGGCAATCCTTACGCGCTAAGCCTGTTTGATGGCGATGGCATGTTAGGGCTGGATCTCGGTGTCTATGGCGCGCCAGAAACGTTCCTCATCGACGGCAACGGCATCATTCGCTATCGCCATGCGGGCGATCTCAATCCTCGCGTCTGGGAAGAAGAGATCAAGCCGCTGTGGGAGAAATACAGTAAGGAGGCCGCACAATGAGGTTTTTATTGGGCGTGCTGATGCTGATGATCTCCGGCTCAGCGCTGGCGACCATCGACGTGTTGCAGTTTAAGGATGAAGCGCAGGAGCAGCAGTTCCGCCAACTCACTGAAGAACTACGCTGCCCGAAATGCCAGAACAACAGCATTGCCGATTCCAACTCGATGATTGCCACCGACCTGCGCCAGAAAGTGTATGAACTGATGCAGGAAGGTAAAAGTAAAAAAGAGATTGTCGATTATATGGTGGCGCGTTACGGCAACTTCGTCACTTACGATCCGCCGTTAACGCCGCTGACCGTGCTGCTGTGGGTGCTTCCGGTAGTGGCTATTGGCATTGGCGGTTGGGTCATTTACGCCCGTTCGCGGCGTCGGGTACGCGTGGTGCCGGACGCGTTTCCTGAACAAAGCGTGCCGGAAGGTAAGCGTGCCGGATATATTGTTTATCTGCCGGGTATTGTGGTGGCGTTAATTGTGGCTGGCGTCAGCTACTACCAGACTGGCAATTATCAGCAGGTGAAAATCTGGCAGCAGGCCACGGCACAGGCTCCGGCGTTGCTGGACAGGGCGCTGGATCCGAAAGCCGATCCGCTCAACGAAGAAGAGATGTCGCGTCTTGCGCTGGGGATGCGTACTCAACTGCAAAAAAATCCGGGAGATATAGAAGGCTGGATTATGTTGGGCCGCGTTGGCATGGCGCTGGGTAACGCCAGTATCGCCACCGATGCATACGCTACTGCGTATCGCCTCGATCCGAAAAACAGTGATGCAGCACTGGGTTATGCTGAAGCGTTGACACGTTCATCTGATCCCAACGACAACCGCCTCGGTGGTGAACTGCTGCGCCAGTTGGTGAGAACGGACCATAGCAATATCCGTGTGTTAAGCATGTATGCGTTTAATGCCTTTGAGCAGCAGCGATTTGGCGAAGCCGTTGCCGCGTGGGAGATGATGTTGAAACTCTTATCTGCCAACGATACTCGCCGTGCGGTGATTGAACGTAGTATCGCGCAGGCGATGCAACATTTGTCGCCGCAGGAGAGTAAATAAAAAGAGGCCCGATGGTGATGCCATCGGGCTATTTTATTGTGCCCCGCGTTGTTGCAGGAACAGAATGGTGGCTGCCACGCGTGAGCGGACATTGAGTTTGCGCAGCAGATTGCGAATATGTACTTTTACTGTCTGCTCTGAAATATTCAACACCGAGGCAATCTGTTTATTTGACAGCCCCTGTGCCAGCTCGTGCAGAACATCCAGCTCGCGCTCCGTCAGCACGCTGAAGGGATCTTCTTCCGCGCCAAACATTTCACGTTCACGTAAGTACTGATTGACGCGTTCGCTAAAGACTTTGCTGCCTTTCGCTCCAGCACGAATTGCTTCCAGCAATACTTCCGGGTCGCTGTCTTTCAACAGATAACCGTCTGCGCCTGCGTCTATCAGCGCAAAGACATCGCTGGAGGCATCTGATACGGTCAGGATAATAATTTGCGCGGTAACGCCATCCCTGCGCAAGGCATTGAGGGTATCCAGGCCACTCATACCTTTCATATTGAGATCCAGCAAGATCACGTCGATATCCAGTCTATTCGCCAGATCGATCGCGCTCGCGCCGTCGCCCGCTTCGGCGACCACTTCAAAGCCAGGATCAAGCTCCAGTAACTGACGAACACCGCGTCGCATAAGTGGATGATCATCCACAATCATCACCTGAAAAGGCGTTGCTTCAGGCATAGTAGTCTCCTGGGGTTTTATTAGAATCATTATGTTTGAGCGTAGCGTTGGTAACGCTACCAGGCGCGTGAATGTTACCCCATTTTATGTATGGACATGTAGTGAAAACTACAACCTTGTCGTTCGCTTTGGCATCATTTTCATTATAAAGACGGAATTTTGCATCAGCTTCTCATCGGTAATGACTCCAACTTACTGATAGTGTTTTATGTTCAGATAATGCCCGATGACCTTGTCATGCAGCTCCACCGATTTTGAGAACGACAGTGACTTCCGTCCCAGCCTTGCCAGATGTTGTCTCAGATTCAGATTATGTCGCTCAATGCGCTGAGTGTAACGCTTGCTGATAACGTGCAGCTTTCCCTTCAGGC
>NZ_MDGW01000265.1:0-2292 GCF_001712525.1 Shigella sp. FC1661 | reverse complement strand
CTGCACCTGCACCTGCACCTGCACCTGCACCTGCACCTGCACCTGCACCTGCACCTGCACCGCAAGGTGATACTCCGGCAGCCGCGCCGCAAGGAGAATAACCATGCTAAAAGTGTTATTACTCTTTGTTTTGCTGATTGCGGGGATAGTGGTTGGCCCGATGATTGCCGGTCATCAGGGTTATGTGCTGATCCAGACCGACAACTACAATATCGAAACCAGCGTCACGGGCCTGGCGATCATATTGATTCTGGCGATGGTAGTGCTGTTTGCCATTGAGTGGCTACTGCGGCGGATCTTCCGCACTGGCGCGCACACCCGTGGGTGGTTTGTCGGGCGTAAGCGTCGCCGTGCACGTAAGCAGACCGAACAGGCGCTGCTGAAACTGGCGGAAGGCGATTATCAGCAAGTTGAAAAGCTGATGGCGAAAAATGCCGATCACGCTGAACAACCGGTGGTGAACTATCTACTGGCTGCCGAAGCCGCGCAACAACGTGGTGATGAAGCGCGCGCCAACCAACATCTGGAACGCGCAGCGGAGCTGGCCGGCAATGACACCATTCCGGTAGAAATCACCCGTGTACGTCTGCAACTGGCCCGTAATGAAAACCATGCTGCACGCCACGGCGTGGATAAGCTGCTGGAAGTTACGCCACGCCATCCGGAAGTATTACGTCTGGCGGAACAGGCGTATATCCGCACAGGTGCATGGAGTTCTCTGCTGGATATCATCCCATCAATGGCGAAAGCCCATGTTGGTGATGAAGAACATCGTGCAATGCTGGAACAACAGGCATGGATTGGCCTGATGGATCAGGCGCGTGCCGATAACGGTAGTGAAGGTTTGCGTAACTGGTGGAAAAACCAAAGCCGGAAAACGCGTCATCAAGTAGCGTTGCAGGTGGCAATGGCGGAACATCTTATTGAATGTGACGATCATGATACTGCCCAGCAAATTATCATCGATGGCCTGAAACGCCAGTACGACGATCGCCTACTGCTGCCGATTCCTCGACTGAAAACCAACAATCCGGAACAGCTGGAAAAAGTGCTGCGCCAGCAGATCAAAAACGTCGCGATCGCCCGCTGTTGTGGAGCACACTGGGCCAGTCACTGATGAAGCACGGAGAATGGCAGGAAGCATCGCTCGCCTTCCGCGCAGCGCTGAAACAACGTCCGGACGCCTACGATTACGCATGGCTTGCCGACGCGCTGGACAGACTGCACAAGCCGGAAGAAGCTGCAGCGATGCGTCGCGACGGTTTGATGTTAACGTTGCAGAACAACCCACCACAGTAGTTCCTTCTCACCCGGAGGCAAGCACCTCCGGGACCTTTCTGATGCATAAAAAACGCTGCTCTTATTACGGAGCAGGCGTTAAAACAGGTCTGTATGACAACAAGTGGGTGCTTCACTCAACGTTGTGTCCATGGTGTCTGATGAGGCATAAGCGACATCTGTCAGTGGACGATAAGCACCGTAAACGGCTCTGCGTCATTCCGGAGTTTATGAGGCACTAAGGCGAACATAAGAGATGGAATGAGCATCTACTCGTTTATTATGCCACAGAGAATCGGGAAATAACATCCCTTAACACTTGTTATGAGATAATTCTGTAATCCTCTTTGCTTCCTGAGTAATAACTTCCTGAGTGAATATTTAACCTGAGCTTGATCCTACACATACTTATTATGAATGATAAAATTCATTCAATTAATAACACATATATTAATTGCCGTTAAAACTAAAAAAGCATCAATAATCAACGCGATATAATAAACCTGCCTTACATATCAACTGCGCCAGAGGTAGGATTGAAAACGCTCTCCTGATTTTCCAATTCATTTTCTGGATAAATAAATAATTTATTTTTGTCACTATTATTTATGTAATCATCCTGTCAGGGAGAGGGATCTCAATTATCAATGCTTAATTACGTCATCATTTTGATGGTAATGACTCCAACTTATTGATAGTGTTTTATGTTCAGATAATGCCCGATGACTTTGTCATGCAGCTCCACCGATTTTGAGAACGACAGCGACTTCCGTCCCAGCCGTGCCAGGTGCTGCCTCAGATTCAGGTTATGCCGCTCAATTCGCTGCGTATATCGCTTGCTGATTACGTGCAGCTTTCCCTTCAGGCGGGATTCATACAGTGGCCAGCCATCCGTCATCCATATCACCACGTCAAAGGGTGACAGCAAGCTCATAAGACGCCCCAGCGTCGCCATAGTGCGTTCACCGAATACGTGCGCAACAACCGTCTTCCGGAGCCTGTCATACGCGTAAA
>NZ_MDGW01000264.1:0-2312 GCF_001712525.1 Shigella sp. FC1661 | reverse complement strand
GAAGTCGCTGTCGTTCTCAAAATCGGTGGAGCTGCATGACAAAGTCATCGGGCATTATCTGAACATAAAACACTATCAATAAGTTGGAGTCATTACCGCGTTCCGTATAGGATATTATGATGCTGGAGTTTTGCGAAGCTCCACTCCTTTCCGAACATTTACACAGATATTGCCTAAGAAAAGTGAAACCATAATATGGTTATAGTCCCTTTCAGTGCAAATACTTAGCTTGTTGCACAGAGAAATAGAAGCTGCATAAGCTCTTTCTTCAAAAAATGTAAATAAAGTTAAATATAGGAAAAATTACTTAATCTATCTTAATAACGGAAAGATTTTGTATACAATCACTGTTACAGAAATTTCTTAGTTACTCTGTAAACACTAAATATAGTTTGGTATATTCTGTTGAATTTATGATGGATATGGGACATAAAAACAAAATAGATATAAAGGTTCGCTTGCATAACTATATTATTTTATATGCAAAAAGGTGTTCAATGACGGTTAGCTCAGGCAATGAAACTTTGACTATCGATGAAGGGCAAATTGCTTTTATAGAGCGAAATATACAAATAAACGTCTCCATAAAAAAATCTGATAGCATTAATCCATTTGAGATTATAAGCCTTGACAGAAATTTATTATTAAGCATTATTAGAATAATGGAACCAATTTATTCATTTCAACACTCCTATTCTGAGGAGAAAAGGGGGTTAAACAAAAAAATATTCCTCCTCTCTGAGGAGGAGGTTTCTATCGATTTGTTCAAATCTATAAAAGAGATGCCTTTCGGCAAAAGAAAGATCTATAGTTTAGCTTGCCTTTTATCAGCTGTTTCTGATGAGGAAGCTTTATATACTTCGATATCGATAGCTTCTTCTCTTAGTTTTTCTGATCAGATAAGGAAGATTGTTGAAAAAAACATCGAGAAGAGATGGCGTCTTTCTGATATTTCAAATAACTTGAATTTATCAGAAATAGCTGTTAGAAAACGACTGGAGAGTGAAAAATTAACATTTCAACAAATCCTTCTTGATATTCGCATGCATCATGCAGCAAAGCTTTTATTGAATAGTCAAAGCTATATTAATGATGTATCAAGACTTATCGGAATATCAAGCCCATCTTATTTTATAAGGAAATTTAATGAATATTATGGTATAACTCCAAAGAAATTTTACTTATATCATAAAAAATTTTAAATGCTTCATAGCCCATCGCTATTGCCAGATGGGTTTTCCCCACACCTGATGGCCCTAGTAATACGATATTTTCATTACGTTCTATGAAGCTGAGTGAGCGTAACGACTGGAGTTGCTTCTGCGGTGCTCTGGTGGCGAATGTGAAGTCATACTCTTCGAACGTTTTCACCGCCGGGAAGGCTACCATTCGGGTATACATCGCCTGTTTACGTTGATGACGTGCCAGTTTTTCTTCATGAAGCAGATGCTCCAGGAAGTCCATATAACTCCATTCCTGGTCTACTGCCTGTTGTGACAGCGCAGGCGCTGCGCTTATGTACTGCACCCATTTTGTTGGACGATGAAATGGAATAGCCCCTAATATGTCAAAGCCAAAATACCCTTTTGAAAAGCGCCTTGAAGTCGTGAATCACTACTTCACTACTGATGATGGTTACAGGATCATCTCGGCACGTTTTGGTGTCCCCGAACCCAGGTCAGGACATGGGTTGCCCTCTATGAAAAACATGGAGAAAAAGGCTTAATTCCCAAACCTAAAGGTGTTAGTGCTGATCCAGAGTTGCGTATTAAGGTCGTGAAAGCTGTGATTGAGCAGCACATGTCCCTTAATCAGGCTGCTGCTCACTTTATGCTTGCTGGTAGTGGTTCTGTAGCCAGGTGGCTGAAGGTTTATGAAGAGCGCGGAGAAGCTGGTTTACGCGCGCTCAAGATTGGCACCAAAAGAAACATTGCAATATCAGTTGATCCAGAAAAAGCGGCATCAGCATTGGAGCTGTCAAAAGTGAAGTGGCACACTGAATTTGGCCACCTGAACAGAGGTGATATGCTCACCTCAGAACAACACTGGTGCTCCAATGAAAAAAAGAAATTTTAGCGCAGAGTTTAAACGCGAATCCGCTCAACTGGTTGTTGACCAGAAATACACGGTGGCAGATGCCGCCAAAGCTATGGATGTTGGCCTTTCCACAATGACAAGATGGGTCAAACAACTGCGTGATGAGCGTCAGGGCAAAACACCAAAAGCCTCTCCGATAACACCAGAACAAATCGAAATACGTAAGCTGAGGAAAAAGCTACAACGCATTGAAATGGAGAATGAAATATTAAAAA
>NZ_MDGW01000263.1:0-2315 GCF_001712525.1 Shigella sp. FC1661 | reverse complement strand
GGTAAGCCCGGCGGGGTGATGTTCCACAGCGATCAGGGCAGTCATTATACGAGCAGGCAGTTCCGGCAGTTATTGTGGCGATACCAGATCAGACAGAGTATGAGCCGGCGCGGAAACTGCTGGGATAACAGCCCAATGGAACGCTTCTTCAGGAGTCTGAAGAACGAATGGATGCCGGTGGTGGGTTACGTAAGCTTCAGCGAGGCAGCTCACGCCATAACGGACTATATCGTTGGATATTACAGCGCACTAAGACCGCACGAATATAACGGTGGGTTACCCCCAAACGAATCGGAAAATCGATACTGGAAAAACTCTAACTCGGTGGCCAGTTTTTGTTGACCACTTCAATCAGCCCTTGCCTGAAAGCAAGCGCGAACCATGGATCGAGTACTAATCAGAGGCTGATGACAAACGCAAAGCAGCCTGATGCGCTACGCTTATCAGGTCTACATAATCCATTAAATATATTGAACTTTTAATATTTTGTAGACCTGGTAAGGCGTTCACATGGCATCTGGCATGAACGAAGCACACTTTGCCTAAGCCATGCCGGAACGTGGCGATGTCGCTATAAAGATAAAACGAGTCACAGGTTATTCGTGAGAGTAAATCAGGGGCCTCGGCACTAATTCGAATTTATTCCATTGCCCGATACACGGCATCGCCAATTTGCTTTAGTGCTTCGCGATAGGTTTCGCTGAGCGGCAAAGCGCAGTTGATGCGCAGACAATTACGGTATTTGCCGGAAGCCGAGAAAATCGAGCCTGCCGCCACCTGGATTTTCATGCGGTACAGCTGCCGCGCGACGCAGACCATATCGACCTGTTCAGGCAATTCGATCCACAGTAAAAATCCGCCTTTCGGGCGCGTAATACAGATTTCGTAGGGAAAATATTCCCGTATCCAGCAGGTATAAAGCGCCAGATTGCGCTGATAAGTCTGCCGCATCCGCCGGATATGGCGATGATAGTGGCCTTCCAACACAAACGTTGCCGCCGCCATTTGCGTGGACGGCACATTAAAGCTGCTGATGGCGTATTTCATATGCATCAGTTTATCGTGATAACGCCCCGGTGCGACCCAACCCACGCGCAGGCCTGGAGCAATACTTTTACTGAACGAGCTGCACAACAGCACTCGCCCGTCGATATCCCATGAATGGATGGTCCGCGGGCGCGGATACTCCGTTGCCAGTTCGCCGTAGACATCATCTTCAAAAATCACAATATCATGACGCTGAGCGAGAGAGAGAACGGCCCGTTTGCGTGCGTCCGGCATAATAAATCCCAGCGGATTATTACAGTTTGGCACCAGAATGATGCCTTTAATCGGCCACTGTTCCAGCGCCAGTTCCAGTGCTTCAACGCTGATGCCAGTTTCTGGATCGGTTGGGATTTCAATCACTTTCACGCCCATGCCTCGCAGCATCTGCATCGAACCGTAATAACAGGGAGATTCGACCGCGACAATATCGCCCGGTTTACACACCGCCATTAACGCCAGCGACATCGAGTTATGGCAGCCGCTGGTGATGATGATGTCATCGGCGGTGACCACCGAGCCGCTGTCGAGCATCTGGCGGGCAATCTGCTCCCGCAACACTCGCTGACCGGCTAACAAGTCATAACCGAGCACGGTTTGTAGATTATGCTGCACCACCCGGCTTAGCTCACGCCAGAGTGGTTTCAGGCTGGGCGTTTCGACATCCGGCGTGCTTTTGCTTAACGGAACAATGGAATTGTCGCTATGCGCCTCCAGCATATCCAGCACCTGATCCCACTGGGTAATTTCCACCGGGCGCTGCACCGGACGCGTCATCGGCGGTACAGGCGGCTGGGCTTTACGTTGTGCGACAAAATAACCCGAACGCGGCTGCGGAGTGATGAGCTTCATCGTCTCCAGCGTCTGGTACGCCTGCTGCACGGTGCTGATGCTGACGCCGTGCTCCTGACTTAAGCTGCGCACCGACGGCAATTTATCCCCGTGACGATACAGCCCTTGCTCAATCCGCTCGGTGGATTTGCCCCTATATTTCCAGACATCTGTTATCACTTAACCCATTACAAGCCCGCTGCCGCAGATATTCCCGTGGCGAGCGATAACCCAGCGCACTATGCGGATGCCATTCGTTATAATGCTCGAACGCCTCTGCAAGGTTCTTTGCTGCCGTTAACCCGTCTGGTTTGGGCATGATACTGATGTAGTCACGCTTTATCGTTTTCACGAAGCTCTCTGCTATTCCGTTACTCTCCGGACTCCGCACCGCCGTGTTCTTCGGTTCAAGTCCCAACATCCGGGCGAACTGGCGTGTT
>NZ_MDGW01000262.1:0-2341 GCF_001712525.1 Shigella sp. FC1661 | reverse complement strand
AGTTCATTTTCCATCGTTTTCTTGCCGAGCAGGCGCTGGAGTTCTTTAATCTGCTTCATGGCGGCAGCAAGTTCAGAGGCAGGAACAACCTGTTCTCCGGCGGCCACAGCAGTAAGACTTCCTTCCTGGTATTGCTTACGCCAGAGAAATAACTGGCTGGCTGCTACACCATGTTGCCGGGCAACGAGGGAGACCGTCATCCCCGGTTCAAAGCTCTGCTGAACAATTGCGATCTTTTCCTGTGTGGTACGCCGTCTGCGTTTCTCCGGTCCTAAGACATCAATCATCTGTACTCCAATGACTAGTCTAAAAACTAGTATTAAGACTATCACTTATTTAAGTGATACTGGTTGTCTGGAGATTCTGGGGGCCAGTCTAGAAATTAAGCTGGAAGGCATCGCGCAATGAGGAAGATTGCCGGGTGCTGACAGTAAAAAGCAATCGTAAAATCAGCGGCAAGCCGAAAGGGTTCCGGTGAGGCGCAATGTTGCGGGGGCTTTATCCCTGGTGGCATTGGTTGCTGGAGAGAGAAAACCCCCGCACGTTGCAGGTATGCACCTGACAACATCACGGGGGCTAATCTTGAACCCAAACAACTCAAGAATAGCCGCGAAACGTTGGCATTACAACACAGGCGGCTATATGACGCTCGCAGAACTGGGCATGGCCTTCTGGCATGATTTAGCGGCTCCGGTCATTGCTGGCATTCTTGCCAGTATGATCGTGAACTGGCTGAATAAGCGGAAGTAACGTGTCATGCGGGCGTCAGGCTGCCGTAATGGCAATTTGCGCCCGGATCAGGCCGCAGAGGTTAAACTCTGCGGCCTTTTTCGTGCTTACTGCGGGTAAGGCACCCAGTCGCCGCCGTTCAGGCGAACGTACGGTTTATCCTGGTATTGAATAACTACTGCATTTGAGTTCTCGGAGACCGGTGCTGTTTGTGGCAACCCACTGGTGAGTTTTTTCCAGTCAACATTGTCTTCGGTGAAAATCTTGCCATCAAGAACGCGAACCACCAGATCGGAGATAGCCAGGAAGCTGCTCGGTTGGTCGATGACAATCGGTGCCCCCTGATGTGGTGCCTTCATGCCGAAGAATTTCACCCCAACGGGGACGTCTGTGATAGACGGGCTAGGGATATCACGTAGGCCAGATACCTGCATTCTGTCGCCCTTCAGCGCGCCGCCGTGTTCCGGCACCACGACCACCATCACTTTACGACCCGATTTCTCCAGTTCAGTAAAGAAGGCGTCCAGTTCATCAAAGAATTTCTGCGCCCGCGCTTTGTAATCCGCTGTTTTGCTGACCCCCGGATAATGGTTGCCGTCATGCAGTGGAAGCGTGTTGTAGAACGTGGCACTACGGCTGTTTTTATCTTTTTCGGTAACGTCCAGCCAGCGGTTAAGCACGGCGGTATCGTCATAAACCGGCGAACCATCAAAGCCCAGCAAAATAACCGGCAGATTTGTTTGATCCATCAATTCAGTCTGCATGCCGCCATTTTCGCGAACTTCTTTCAAAAAACCGCCGAACTGGCCGTTATGTCCCATCATCAGGTGCTGGGTAAAGCCCAGTTTCGAAAGGTTATCAAACAGATAGCAGTCGTTATTTGCCGGTTGATACAGATTAGTGTGCGAAGTCTGCCCGCAGCTGGCGCGCAGTAAACGGATCGCCGCCGGGCCACTGTAGGAGGTGGCGGAGTTAAAGTTCTTGAACTCAATATCGAAATGCGACCACAGTGGATGCGACATCAACCCGGCGGCTTCTATATCCGACCAGGAAAGCGAACAGATGTTAATCACCAGTAGTTCAAATGGCTGAGCATCAGCGGGCAGCGAAGACGGGAAGGTCGATTTACGTTTCGCCTCCGCGTTATAGAAATTATTCAGCCAGGCGTTAAGGTTCGCCGTTGTTGGCGGTGTAGTTTGTGCGGGCATATCACCCACTACCGGTGCGCCACCCGTCGTCGCAACGGTTGCCGCTGCGTTACCACCCGTCGTTGTTACAGTGGTCGTCGGTTGTCCGGCTGGCCACAAGGAGAAACTTGGTCCCGCCAGGGTAAGTACGTTCAGCCATAGCAGTATGGCAACCACAAAAACGGTAATGCGAATCCATTGTGACAGGAATAACCAGGCCACTAATAAAACAAAAATGGCCCCAATCATCTGTAATGCCAGTCAGTTAAGCAACTGACTGGCTCTTTTTCGGGGCTGTGGGGTATTTCCAGGGCCTCTCCTTTACCACTCTCGGGAAGGCCCTTCCCCTTCTCGTCGGTAATTTCACAAGTTGTCCCATACTTGCAAGATCGCGCATCAGCTCCGGTATACGTCCCGGTGAAGCG
>NZ_MDGW01000261.1:0-2408 GCF_001712525.1 Shigella sp. FC1661 | reverse complement strand
TGCAAAATACGCTGTTGCTTTTTTTAATATATCTCGCTCAAGGCGAGCTTCATTTAACGCCTTACGCAGTTGCAGAATTTCAGATTCCAGTTCAGCCACCGTGCGGGAACCAGGAGTACCGAGCCCTTTTCTGGCGGCGGTAACCCATTGTCCTAAAGTGCCTTCAGGAAGGGATAATCGGGAAGCGCCTTCACTGATCGAAAGTTGATTTTCAAGAACCGTTCTGACAGCTTCGGCTTTGAACTCTTTAGAGTAACGTTGGTTTTTTCTGCTCATTATTAGCTCCTTCTGATGCCATTCTATTTCAGGAAGGAGTGTCCGTTAAACTCAGGCTACCTCAGTGTGCCAGAGGGGCGTATGTATCTGTCCAGAATCAGTGAGGCCATCAGTTTGTCTGCTGGTGAAGTGGCCCACCGGTTAATCGTCCCTTCATCGGATATTGACCTAGGGGAGACCGAGCTTCCGGTGCTCGGCGAGATCACCTAGCAGGCTTATGACCCGGCAAGGAGTAAATAATGGATTCGTTACAGGATGATTATACAAAGCTGCTGTACGGACTGATGCCGCCGGGGCCTGCATGGTCAGATACCGACGGTGTACTTGACGGTCTGGCACCATCGCTTGTGCGTGTTCACCAGCGGGCTGATGAACTGGTGATTGAAATCGATCCCGGTCAGTCCACAGAGCTGATTGAACGTTATGAAGAATTGTATGGTTTACCTGATTCCTGTTCCCCTGTCGGAACCCAGACATTACGCCAGCGTCAGCAACGTCTTGAAGCAAAAGCCAATGTGGCTGGTGGCATAAATGAGCAGTTCTTCCTGGATCAGCTTGAGGCGCTGGGATATACCGGCGTAACGATCGAACAGTTCCAGCACCTGGATGCAAGCCCCGATCCGGAATGGGGAGATCGCTGGCGTTATTTCTGGCGTGTGACGTTGCCGGTGGATGCCGGTGCTCAGTGGCAGACATGCACGGACGCCTGCAACACACCGATCCGGACGTGGGGGGATACGGTTGCGGAGTGCGTGATTAATAAATTATGTCCGTCACACACCGTCGTTTTATTTTCCTATCCAGATGAGGATGAAGATGCACAGGATTGATACGCTGACTGCGGTAAAAGATAAGTTTGGTCCGGGTAAGAACGGATTTACTGACGGAAATCTTCGCACAGGACGTCTTGCTACCTGGCTGAACAGTGCCATGTGGAATGCCATTCAGGAGGAAATCTGTGGTGTCATTGAGAAGGCCGGGATAGAACTGAATAAAGAAGAACACGACCAGCTATATAAGGCTATATTATTGCTGGTGGGCGGTGCAATTAACGAAGAGGCATTGCTGATAAAAAATAACCTTTCGGATGTGGAAGACAGGGATGAGGCTGTTGAAAACCTCGGATTAAAACCCACGGTGGATAAGGCAAAAAATGCCGTTCAGCGTGATGGCGACACCATGACCGGAGAGCTGAAAATCCGTGGTGTTAATGCGCTGAGGATTTTCAACGAAGCTTTTGGCCTGATTTTTCGTCGTTCGGAAGAGTGCCTGCACCTTATTCCCACCAGTGAAGGTCAGGGGGAAAATGGCGATATTGGTCCCCTGCGCCCGTTCACCATTAATCTGCGGACGGGTGAAATATCCATGTCGCATAAAGTGTCTGTTGGCGGTGGTTCGCAGGTCAATGGTGCGCTGGGTATCGGCGTTCAGAACGCCCTGGGGGGGGAATTCAATTGCTTTCGGGGATAACGATACAGGTATAAAACAAAACGGCGACGGCATTCTGGATGTTTATGCGAATGGACAGCATGTATTTCGTTTCCAGAATGGTGTGGCGATAGCGTTAAAAAATATTCAGGCCGGAAATGCTAAAAAATTCACGTTATCCAGCGCCAACAACTCCACGAAAAATGCAGCGTTTTATTTGTGGGGTAATCCATCCAGGCCTGTTGTTGCAGAGCTTGGTGATGATTCCGGCTGGCATTTCTACAGCCAGAGAAATACCGATGGTAGTATCACATTCGCTGTAAACGGACAGGTAATTCCGTTAAATTACGGAAACTTCGATGCCCGCTATAAACATCGAACTGAGGGGGTACAGGATGTGCGGTATGGTTATGAAATGTATTACAACCCTGGCAGCAACACCGTTTCATGGACGTTTCGCTCACCTTCGGGACACGGGTTGTCAGGGATAGCGATATCGGATACCGGCCGTAACTCAGCGGATAACGTCAACGGTGTGTATTACCGACCGCTGCAAAAACTGATTAATGGCACCTGGTATAACGTAGCGAGTATTTAACAATGTTGCTGGATTTGCCCCTATATTTCCAGACATCTGTTATCACTTAACCCATTACAAGCCCGCTGCCGCAGATATTCCCGTGGCGAGCGATAACCCAGCGCAC
>NZ_MDGW01000260.1:0-2470 GCF_001712525.1 Shigella sp. FC1661 | reverse complement strand
GTAGCGGAGCAGGAAGGACATCTGATGGAAATGGAAGCCACGCAAGCACCTTAAAATCACCATCATACACTAAATCAGTAAGTTGGCAGCATTACCCGCGATCTGTTGCCCTGGAAAGTTGATCTGAGCTCTTAGTAAATATCAATACGGTTCTGACGAGCCGCTTACGCAGATCATGCCATAATGAATAAACTTTAATCAGCGAAATTGACGAAGAAGCTGGCAGCGCTCCAACATCAGTTAAGCCGCAAGGTTAAATTCAGCAACAACTGGCAGAAGCAGAAACACAAAATACAGCAACTGCATTCCCATATCGCAAACATCCGCAGAGACTACTTTCACAAAGTCACAGCGACTGTCAGCAAAAAACACGTGATGATCGTCAATTACGTTATCACTGCCAACTGACTTCACCTTTTGGTTCATATGAAGCAGCATCCAGCGGTGAATGTTCCCGGATATATTCGATAAGTACTTCAGCATCAATAAATCCGGTATTTATGTATCCGGGTCTATTATCAATACGTGGATAGCCATCCCCACCAGTAGCATTAAAGCTAAATGTTGTCATACGATATTTTTTGTTAAGGTCAACCGATTTACCTTTTATTTTTAGCATTTCGATTTTTCCTTTTTTGACTACAAAGCTGGTATTCAAAAATTGTGGGTAGGCTCCGGAATCCGGTTTCATCTGTGCCACTGTAGCTAGGTAGTCAGCTACTTCTTTCCCCGTCAAATCAATACTTACTACCGTATTACCAAATGGCTGAACTTTCAGTATATCTTTGTATGTGATGTTACCACTCTCTATGGAATCTCGAATTTCCCCACCACTGACAACAGCAAAATCTGCGTCAATACGTTCTGTCAGAGCGCTCAGAATCAGATGGCCCATACTGGTCTGAACAAAACGAACTTTACTTCTGTCCCCTTCCAGACGTCCGTTCACAACCCCAACCTTCACATCCAGTTGTGCTTTGCCTTTATTCTGGAATGGTGTCAGTAAGGATAACATCTGTGGATCTTCAGTAATTTCGGGGGTGTAAAAAGAAAATTCCGTTTTTCCATCTTCTCTGGTAATTCTCATTTTGAGATTAACTGGGTGTAACTGATAATTAACCAGTTTCATTGTACCGTTACAGAATTCAAAATCAGCCTGACCGACATATTTTCCCCACTCATGCGCTTGTACAATCCAGATGCCATTTTGTTTATCTGGTACACAGGTTGTCCCCGGAATATAATTCCACTGTTTTTTATTATCGCTGGCCATGCAGACAGGAGCTTGTGAATGTCCTCCCACAATCATTGCTAATGAGCCAGTCGGCAAACTGCGAGCCATTTCAACATCACCAGGAGCATTCGAACCTGACTCGCCATTGTCATAGTGACCCATATGTGTTGCCGCAATAATAATATCTGGCTTTTCCTGCTGATTAAGTTCATCAATGACACTCCTCGCCTCAGCAGCAGGTTGACGGAACTCAATATCAGTAAAATATTCAGAATTTCCTGTTTTCGCAGTATCATCTGTCGTCAAGCCAATGACTGCAATTTTCAAATTCTGACGGATGAAAATTTTCCATGGACTGAATAAACGCCTCCCTGTACTTTTTTGATATATGTTAGCAGAAAGGAAAGGAAATGTGGCCCATTTTTCCTGCTGACGTAATATATTTAGAGGATTATCAAATTCATGATTACCGACGGCCATTGCATCATAACCAATTAGATTCATTCCACGAATATCGGGTTCAGCCTTCTGAAGGTCTGATTCAGGTACACCGGTGTTAATATCACCACCAGATAATAATAGAACACTTCCGCCATTATTTATTACTTTCTGCCGGATATTGTCCACCAGAGTTTTTTGGGAGGATAACCCGTACTCACCATGATTGTTACGCCAAAAGTGTCCATGGTGGTCATTTGTATGCAGAACGGTTATTTTATATACTTTATCTGTTTCATACGCTATAGCAGGATTTCCTGTCAGTAATGACAGGGTGAACATTATTAGCGTAATGTTTTTTTTTAACGGTATCATTGTACCTGTATGAACGCATCCCCGTTTGCAAGGCTTCCGTTGTTCTGACATCGACGAGTAGTTGCTGCTCTGTATCCGGCCTTATTGCAGTCAGAGCTGCGGGCCACTATAAGATTCACTTACCTGAGCCTTATTCCCTTCACGGACTTTATGTCTAGGACACAATTCAGGTTTATCAGGTCACGGTCTTACCTGTCGTTGTCATCACGTCGATCACCATAGCCCCCTTTCAGCATTCACCCTTCTATAAGGTTTGATGTTTATCAGTTTCAGCAATTAATATGGTCTGATACTGACGTGAACCGCCCCAAGTTTCCTGGAGAATGTTTTATCTGTGAACTCAGGCTGCCAGATCATCGTTTCCGATGGAAGCATAATAAGCTTTTTCTGCTTCTGCCGGAGGAGTATGGCCCAGCCTTTCCA
>NZ_MDGW01000259.1:0-2473 GCF_001712525.1 Shigella sp. FC1661 | reverse complement strand
CTAAATCACGTCAGCGCTGGCTGTTTTACGCGTATGACAGGATACGGAGGACGGTTGTGGCGCACGTCTTCGGTGAACGCACTCTGGCCACACTGGAGCGTCTTCTGAGCCTGCTGTCGGCCTTTGAGGTCGTGGTATGGATGACGGATGGCTGGCCGCTGTATGAATCACGCCTGAAGGGAAAGCTGCACGTTATCAGCAAGCGTTACACTCAGCGCATTGAGCGACATAATCTGAATCTGAGACAACATCTGGCAAGGCTGGGACGGAAGTCACTGTCGTTCTCAAAATCGGTGGAGCTGCATGACAAGGTCATCGGGCATTATCTGAACATAAAACACTATCAGTAAGTTGGAGTCATTACCCGAATCGGTATTATTTTTCCGGTTGTAATCTTTATTACAGCGGTCGTATTTTTAGCATGGTTTTTTATTGGCGGCTATGCTGCCCCGGGGGCATAAAGATGAAAAAAACAACGATTATTATGATGGGTGTGGCGATTATTGTCGTACTCGGCACTGAGCTGGGATGGTGGTAACGTCACCTCTAAAAAATAGTAAAGGCTGCCTGTGTGCAGCCTTTGTGCAATTTAAGCGTTAACTTTTAATCTTCCTGTAGATAAATAGCACGACAATCGCACCAATAACGGCAACCACGAAGCTGCCAAAATTGAAGCCATCGACTTTACCAAAGCCAAACAGCGTGCTGATCCATCCGCCGACTACGGCACCGACTATCCCCAGCAGGATAGTCATAAAGAATCCACCACCATCTTTACCTGGCATGATCCACTTCGCCAGAATACCGGCAATAAGCCCAAAAATAATCCATGACAGAATGCCCATTGTTTCCTCACTTATCTGTTTTGCATTAGCGGGTTAGTCGCTGATAAAAAGCATAGCACAACATCGGGAGGGCAAGATTTGTGACGAGCATCACGGAGGATTTTTTTGCGATGGCGCAGAAATTGCGCCATCAACGATCAGTGATAATTACCAACCACAAACATCATGTTCGTTTTCCGTGTCATAAGAACGCACGGTATTCACCAGATCTTTTATCACTTCAGCCGCCACTTCTGGCACCAGCAAAGTCATCGGCGTCTCTGTTTCATAATCGACAGAAACGCCATTACTGTTATTGGTGACGGTCACGGTATACGTTGCTTTGCCCATGATTCATTTCCCGTTATGAATGACTTTCCGTTGTTGCGCACCTTCCATCAGGACTTCAGGAGCCACGAAGAAGTCAATGTTGAAATAAGTATCGTCAGTCATGGCTTCAATGTTGTGCCACTTTTCTGGAGGGAACACCGCAAACTGCCCCGCTTCGATAAGGATCACCTGATCAGGCTCTGCACTGTGTTCATCAGCGTAGCCGAGATATTTGACCGCCCCATGCATAACGGAAAGGCGTGGGTAACCCCCCTGGCGCGTTCCTTTATCAAGATGACGTTCGAATTATTCCGGCAGGCGCAGTTTGTTTATTCCAGAAAGGCGTTGAGCGCGTATGAATATAATTCTGTGGGATTTGCAGCATCCTTTTCCCTCCTTCGGTGAATGCGCTGAAAACGGTTTATTCCAGCCGTTTCAGGGTACGCCTGATAATTTGCATTTTAAATACCATTTATTGGTTACTTTTTAGCACCATATCAGAGAAAAATCAGGGAGGATTACAAGTGGGAAGCCCGCGACAACGCGGGCTGAATGTATCAGGATTGCAGCGTCGCCAGTCGGGCGGCGAAACCCACGAACATCAAACCAATCAGTGAGTTGCCAACTTTAGCCAGTTTCTTTTTGGTACGTATGTACTGCGTGACAAAAGCACCAGAAATAATCAGGAAGCTCAAATAGCAGAAACTCACCAGTTCCAGCGTCGTCGCCAGAATAAAGAATGAAATTCCCGTATGTGGGGCATTAACATCGATAAACTGTACGAAAAACGACACATAGAACAAAATGGCTTTCGGATTAGTCAGGCTCAAAATTAACGCGCGTTTAAAAATGGCCCCGTATTGGGGCTCATCGGATTTGGCCTCGTTATTTTTACCCTTCAGGGTCGCGTAGAGAATTTTACTCTCCAGATATAGCAAATAAAACGCACCAAGATAACGTACAATGTTGAATAATATCGGGGTGGTCTTAATTAATGTCGCCACTCCAGCCCGGTAATGACTCCAACTTACTGATAGTGTTTTATGTTCAGATAATGCCCGATGACCTTGTCATGCAGCTCCACCGATTTTGAGAACGACAGTGACTTCCGTCCCAGCCTTGCCAGATGTTGTCTCAGATTCAGATTATGTCGCTCAATGCGCTGAGTGTAACGCTTGCTGATAACGTGCAGCTTTCCCTTCAGGCGTGATTCATACAGCGGCCAGCCATCCGTCATCCATACCACGACCTCAAAGGCCGACAGCAGGCTCAGAAGACGCTCCAGTGTGGCCAGAGTGCGTTCACCGAAGACGTGCGCC
>NZ_MDGW01000258.1:0-2510 GCF_001712525.1 Shigella sp. FC1661 | reverse complement strand
CTAATGGCGGTATGTGATGGTGGCCCTTGCTGGATTTGAACCAGCGACCTGGCGATTATGAGTCGCTCGCTCTCACCACTGAGCTAAAGGGCCGGGAGCAGAATAATAATGGTGCGTAATTAATTCTGCAATCTCATCCGTTTCAAACGATTAAATCCTGAACTTCCCTGACTGTCTGCTCAAAACGTCCTGTCTCCAGTTCAACGCCAATCGCACGACGCCCGAGCGCCAGTGCCGCTTTTACCGTTGAACCCGACCCCATGAAAAAATCCGCAACCAGATCACCAGGACGACTACTTGCGCTGATTATCTGCTGCAGCATTTCTGCCGGTTTTTCGCACGGATGTTTCCCGGGATAGAACTGCACCGGTTTATGTGTCCACACATCCGTGTACGGCACCTGCGCCGTCACACCAAAATACCGCCGCAGATGTTTATATTCACTCTGCAGCTCCGCATACTGTCGGTTCAGTGAAGTATACGTATCCACCAGCTGGTGGTGGGGCTTTTCCAGTTCCCCCCGCTGATGCTTCTCTTCTGCCACCCTGGCAAACAGTGCCTGTAATTTCAGATAATCGCTTTCGTTCGGCAACTGCCACTGACTGGCACTGAACCAGTGCGACACCATGTTTTTCTTTCCTGTGGCATCTGCAATCTGTTTTGCCGTTATCCCCAGGGCCGCGCATGCATCACGAAAGTAAGAAATCAGCGGGGCCATCACATGCTGTTTCAGTGCCCTGCCCTTCGCCTCATACCCGGCATCTTTCGGACGATACGGCCCCTGATAATGTTCCGCGAACAGAATGCGCTCTGTGGCGGGGAAATACGCCCGCAGGCTTTCCTTGTTGCATCCGTTCCAGCGTCCGGACGGCTTCGCCCAGATAATATGGTTCAGCACACTGAAGCGTTCACGCATCATGATTTCGATATCAGATGCCAGGCGATGACCACAGAACAGGTAAAGACTTCCGGCAGGTTTCAGCACCCGCCAGAACTGCGCCAGACACTGGTCCAGCCACTTCAGGTAATCATCGTCGCCCTTCCACTGGTTATCCCAGCCCTCAGGCTTCACTTTAAAGTACGGCGGGTCCGTGACTATCAGGTCAACAGAATTTTCGGGTAACGACCGGATAAATTCCAGGCAGTCGGCGTTGATTAACTCACAACTGGATATTTTTACAGTATTAAGCATGGATCATTAAGCCTGTCTCTGATAGGCTCATTCTGCTTTTGCGCAAAGCAGTGGGCCTG
Organism: Shigella sp. FC1661; assembly: GCF_001712525.1. Classification (NCBI taxonomy): domain Bacteria; kingdom Pseudomonadati; phylum Pseudomonadota; class Gammaproteobacteria; order Enterobacterales; family Enterobacteriaceae; genus Shigella; species Shigella sp. FC1661. The sequence goes on along the minus strand of NZ_MDGW01000258.1, from coordinate 1,259 downwards.
AGGTTTGCTTGTGAACCCAACGCATGAGCAGATGGCTGGTGGGTGCCCCTAACACCCACCAGCGCCCATTTACCACAAATAAAAAAGCCTTCAGGACTGAAGGCGTCTGTAACAACCGAACTGATAGTCTGCCAGACCCGCCATAACAAGTTGGGTCAGTATTAACTGACAGCGTTCGCGTGAAAGGTAAGTATTCTGCGCAATCTCCCCGACTGTCGCCGGTTCGGTGACGCTTAATTCATTAAACACCACTCTGGCGGTTTCTGTCATATCCTGCTGTTTCAGCATGTCTTTTTCCCTTTTCCGGTTAACGTGACACACCAATAACTCTTGTCGAAAAAGCCAGCAAGCTGAAAGACAGGTATTCACCGCCACCAGCACGTTTACTGTACTGGACCGATTTCAGCCATAAAAAAACCCGCTCGCGGCGGGTTTAAGCTGTGTGGCGAAGTAACCACTCTTAACATACTGACATACTTTTTGCGGACCGCACTAATCATTTTTTACTTTTTTAGCAGCCAGTCGTCCATCTCCAGTCTTACCCCCAGCACAGACAAACATCCGTCAATAAACCCTTCGGCTATCTGCATCTCAATTCGTATTGCTTTTTCGCTTTTCTTTCTCGTCCTGGCTATCTGTCTTTTTGATATTCGCAACAAATAATGAGCAATGAGAAGCGAATACTCCTCAGGTTTTTTCTGCTTCAGACGAGCAAGACAGTTTTCAATGATAAGTCCGTCATCATCGCAGCAGGCCGGACGTGGTTTAGTGGCAGATGGTAAAAGTCCTTTGAATCCGGCAGCGATCGGAGAATAGTCCACCCCGGTGTTACCACTTGCAGCCCATGCCCCCCAGCGTTCAAGAACCATCTGAATATCACGCATCAACTTTCTCCACAAAATCAGGACAGCACACCAATCGCCAGCGCGCGATCGATAAAACGAAATATCAGCTCCAGTTGGGAGCCATACTTCTCTTCAAATGCCACGGTATCCGCATGCAGTTCGTCATGGTGTTTTCTGCACAAAGGCAACACAAAAAGGTCATGCGCTTTTGTTCCCATTCCACCCTGACCGTGACCTATCAGGTGGTGGGGATCATCAGCGGGCTTTCCACAACATGCACACGGCTGTGTCTTAACCCAGCGCGTGTACTTTTCATTAACCCAGCGGCGACGTTTTGGGCGTAACATAAAAGACTCCGGCGACTCCGGATCCACTTTCAGCGCCAGCACCTTTTTCGCCTTATCCTGGATGATG
>NZ_MDGW01000257.1:0-2519 GCF_001712525.1 Shigella sp. FC1661 | reverse complement strand
GTACCGGGCTGAGAGGCGGTGTAAGTGAACTGTAGTTGCCATGTTTTACGGCAATGAGAGCAGAGATAGCGCTGATGTCCGGCAGTGCTTTTGCCGTTACGCACCACGCCTTCAGTAGCGGAGCAGGAAGGACATCTGATGGAAATGGAAGCCATGCAAGCACCTTAAAATCACCATCATACACTAAATCAGTAAGTTGGCAGCATTACCTCTTCATCCGGTGATTTATTCGACACTTCAATGTCATATTTAAATGAGTTGCCAAAAATAGGTGTCTCAGGAAAATTGACTAATCTACACTCCGTCTTTTGCTGTTGACGTATTAAAAAAGAAGGGAAGATATTTGCGAGATCCCAATAATCACGGTGGCGGTATTCACGGGGAGAGCAGCCGAATAACTTTTTAAATTCGCGGCTGAATGACTGCTGTGAATCAAAATGCAAAGAGAGTGCAATATCAAGCATAGATTTCGCGGTGAGCCGGACAAGAATGGCGGCACGGCAAAGCCTTCGTTTGCGAATGTATTCTCCCAAAGGCACATGCATGAAATTTCGGAACAGAAGCTGGATGTTGCGTCTGCTGTAGCCAGATTTCTGTGCGATATCTTCGATTGAAATAGGGTGCTCAAGATTGCACTCAATCCACTCCAGGAGCTGCTGTAGAATCTTCTGCCTAATCATCACATTCTCCGTTAATTCTTTGTCATATCGCACATTTTCGTTATGCCCTGGGCCCTAAGTGTATCAAAAACAGCAAGGGCGAAGGCAAAAGCACTGGTAGCGCCTGCTTCGTTGTCCCCGAAAATAGAGAGGTTTCAGTCCTGCATTATTAATGAATTTTTTGCATAAGTGATATCAAAATCCACGTACTAATTTGAGGTTACGTTTTAACGTAGACTCATTGTTCATGCCTAATGGAGGGACTGACAGTGGAATTTTCCGTATTAAGTAACAATCTGAAAATGCCGATGATGGGATTTGGTGTTTTTCAGGTTACCGATAAAAACGTGTGCAAACAGTCAGTGTTGAACGCTATCCGCACAGGTTATCGACTCATCGACACTGCAGCGGTATACGGTAATGAAGATGCCGTCGGTGAAGCCGTTCGTGAAGCTATATCTGAAGGTTTATGTACCCGAGATGAGTTATTTATAACGTCTAAATTGTGGGTGCAGGATATGTTGAATCAGGATACGGCAGCAGCAGGTATTGAAGCATCATTAAAAAAATCGGGACTAGAGTACTTCGACCTCTATTTATTGCACCAGGCTATGCGCGATTATTTCAGTGCGTGGCGTGCACTCGAAGATGCCTATGAAGAGGGCAAATTAAAAGCAATTGGGGTTTCCAATTTCTATCCTCATGTTCTGGCGAACTTTTGTGAAACGGTAAGAGTTAAACCGATGGTCAACCAGGTCGAGTTGCATCCCTATTTTGCCCAACCAGAGGCGCTGGCAACCATGAAGTATTATAACGTGCAGCCTGAAGCATGGGCTCCGTTAGGTGGTGGACGACATAAACCCTTTGAAAATAATCTGCTTCAGAGTATTGCAGATGCCCATCAAAAATCGATTTCTCAAGTCATTCTGCGTTGGAATATTCAACGGGGAGTGGTCGTTATTCCGAAATCGACACATCAACAGCGTATCGAAGAAAATTTTGCTATCTGGGATTTCTCACTGACAGAGAAAGAAATGGCACAAATTAGTTCGCTTGATTTGGGTTATGTTGGGGAGTCGGTAAAACATTTTAATCCTGAATTTGTTCGTGGTTGTCTTGCTGTAAAAATACATGATTGATATTAATCATATATTTTACCTGAGACGACAAGAATCTTTTAACAGGGGAGTGATATTGATCTTCACTCTGTCATATCTCCGGTAATATGGCGTCAGGCTTCATCATCAGAAAGGGGGCCTGACGCCTGAAAAAGTGAACAACAGACAGTGTTCGGATTATCAATATTCAGTTTTTAACGTTGAACTGGATTCATTACTGCGTTGTTTAAGAATTTCCCGCGCCGAATCTGCCATTATCATGACAGCACCAGCCAGCATCAGAGTATCTTTCAATACCAAGCGACCAGCACCGGATAAATAAGGGAAACCATAATGAGCGTCACCCAATGCGGGTACCCATGCCTCCGGGGTGGTGATTAAAAATGAGAGTGTTACCAGCGGCGTGGTAAATGCCATCAGTGATGGTAGCCTGAGTTTAACGGACACTCCTTCCTGAAATAGAATGGCATCAGAAGGAGCTAATAATGAGCAGAAAAAACCAACGTTACTCTAAAGAGTTCAAAGCCGAAGCTGTCAGAACGGTTCTTGAAAATCAACTTTCGATCAGTGAAGGCGCTTCCCGATTATCCCTTCCTGAAGGCACTTTAGGACAATGGGTTACCGCCGCCAGAAAAGGGCTCGGTACTCCTGGTTCCCGCACGGTGGCTGAACTGGAATCTGAAATTCTGCAACTGCGTAAGGCGTTAAATGAAGCTCGCCTTGAGCGAGATATATTAAAAAA
>NZ_MDGW01000256.1:0-2525 GCF_001712525.1 Shigella sp. FC1661 | reverse complement strand
CTGGCGAGACGACGCTGCGACGTTCTGTTCGCCATGATGCGCGACGGGACTTTTTATACCCCGCAGGGGTCATAACATGCTTGACAACTTAATAGGGGCCCCCCCCAAAGCTGCTGTCTCTTGATCAGAGCTCCTGATCAAGAGACTTCATCACCAGGTAACCCTCAACCATATCCTGAAGTCTGACCAGCCATCCCACATGACGCCCCAACCGGGACGACCTGTGCGTTTGCTGTCATGCCATCGCCCCAGGCCCATTTCAGGGTCGGTGCCTGCACCGGAAGCGGCTTTCCTTCCAGCTTAACCCACTGTAGTTTCCACTCTGTCGGCGTCAGTATTTTCTCACAGCTGTCATTTTGTGTTTCTTCACTGACACCTCCCTGCCGCAGGCCCAGCACCCGTACCGCTATAAACGCCTGGATAACCACCATGCGCTCAAGGTTATCCCGGGTCTGCATTCGCAGCGATTCCATGTACCACCACTTTTCCACGCCTTGTGGTATTCCTCTGTCAGCCAGCGTCGCTCGTAATGGCTGACAATACGTCGTGCATCGGCGGCACTCGCCGCTTTTCCTGACGTCAGCAGATGCCAGCAGGCACCGTCCTCTGCCTGCTCCCGGCAACAGACATACGTGAGCGGGAGCGCCTGGCCGCTGTTGTCGGGATTTTTTATGCTGACTTCGCTGTAACTGATGAACATCCGGGCCTGACGGGCTGCCCGCCCGCCTTTTTGCATCACATTCAGCGTGTGGCTTCCTGCGGTTGCCAGGACTTCCGGCAGTTCGAAGAGCTTGCCGGGTGCCTCTTCCAGCCGGCGATTCTGTGCAGCACGCACCACGCTGTCCGTGGCTGACTTTATAATACAGGTAATGCCAGATATCCGCTTCCCGGTCACAGACAGTGATTACCCGTTTCTGTATCTCCCCCAGCCGTTCGGCCATGCGCTCCGAAGCCTGCTGCCAGAGTGGAGCGTGACGCTCCGGCACGGTCTGCCAGCCGTATGCAGCCGAACAGAGACGGTGCGATGCTACCTGTTGCTCATTACTGTAGATCCGCAGTTCATCATCCAGCGAGATCCGTATTGATACCAGCTGACCACACAGGCTTTCCGGCACACTGTAACGGTTCCCGCCAACCTCGATATAGCCATCCCAGGAGACATGACGGATATCGAAGTCCGTACCCAGCAGCGGCTGCAGATGCTCCTGTTCCTGCGTGAAGCGCTGTTCCGGTGTCTGCCTGAACTGGCGAAGTTCCCGCCTGTCGGCAACGTCAGCCATCCACTGCGCAGCATGAGAGTTTCCTTTGTGGTGTAGGAACCTTAAGGAAACAACATGTTGGGTGGAGCGGACAATCCAAATGGTGAAGGGGGGATGCGGACGATTTCCTGGACTGCTTTATCATTCCAGCCCGCATTGTTGGCGGTACATTTTGGGGCTGACGGCACCCAGCGATAATTTTATACGCCGCTCGTTATACCATCTGATGTAAGCATCCACTTGCTGCATGAACTTTTCTGGCGTGATGCCCGACCATTTACGCCCATAATACATTTCCGTTTTCAGTCTGCCGAAAAAGCCTTCGCATGCAGCATTATCAGGTGAACATCCTTTACGGGACATTGAGCGAATAAGACCTGCTGCATTCACTCTTTCCAGCCAGCCTGGCCAGCGATAATGCCCACCTCTGTCACTGTGTATCACCGGTCGTTCGCCAGCATTTAACGTTTCGACAGCGCTATCCAGCATAGTGTTGACCAGTTCAGCATCAGGGCGTGTACTGAGAGACCAGCTCACAACTTTTCCATCGAAGCAGTCCACCACTGGTGACAGCCAGACTTTACCTGCAGGGAGCTGGAACTCCGTGATATCTGTCAGCTATTTCTGATTAGGTTGCTCCGCCTTAAAATCTCTGGCGATAAGGTTATCCGGAGCCGGTCCGATTTCTCCGCAATATGAGCTGTAGCAACGACGACGGTTACGACTGACGACAAGCTGTTCCTCCACCATAAGTCTGCGTACAACCTTTTCTGATAGCCGCCCCCCCTCATGCCTGAGCATCGCATGCAGGCGACGATAGCCATAACTCTGGTAATTACTGTTAAAGATATCTGTCAGCATCTTACGTATCGTGGCGTATTTATCACCGGCTTTCAGTGCAGCCCGGTGATAAAAATAACTGCTACGGGCAAGGCCCAGAACTGAGGTGTACTGGCAATAGCGGACACCACCATTTGTTCTTTTTCTAAGCAGTCATCTGATAATATTTTATCCTGAAGGCTGCCGGGGAGATATTCCCCAGACGAGAGTGACGACGCTGACGATTGTAGAAAATCTCAATGTATTCCCGTATTACTGAGATGGCCTCATCCCGGCTCTTAAAACGATAGTGGCTCAGGCTTTCATTTTTCAGCGTTCCCCAGAAGCTTTCCATCGGAGCGTTGTCGTAACAGTTACCTTTACGCGACATTGATGTTTTCAGACCAGACTGCTCCTGTATGACCCGGTAATCGTATGCGCAGTACT
>NZ_MDGW01000266.1:0-29788 GCF_001712525.1 Shigella sp. FC1661 | reverse complement strand
TCTGAGTTTCCCGATTATCGAGAACAGTTCAGGGAGTCTGACATCAAGAGCGCGGTAGCCTTTTTTAATATTTCATTCTCCATTTCAATGCGTTGTAGCTTTTTCCTCAGCTTACGTATTTCGATTTGTTCTGGTGTTATCGGAGAGGCTTTTGGTGTTTTGCCCTGACGCTCATCACGCAGTTGTTTGACCCATCTTGTCATTGTGGAAAGGCCAACATCCATAGCTTTGGCGGCATCTGCCACCGTGTATTTCTGGTCAACAACCAGTTGAGCGGATTCGCGTTTAAACTCTGCGCTAAAATTTCTTTTTTTCATTGGAGCACCTGTGTTGTTCTGAGGTGAGCATATCACCTCTGTTCAGGTGGCCAAATTCAGTGTGCCACTTCAATATCTTCAGCAATGGTAATGAACTTCAGCGGTGAAATGATCCCCCTCTCCGCAGAAACCCAACGGCACAACGCCTCCGCGCCCAGAATGGCGCGGGTGTTAATATCAACGATCGGTTGATAGACGAGGAATAGTTCGCCAATTTCCATTGCATGGCGAATATTACGCGCAATCCAGATATTCTCTTCTATTTCGTTGAGTTTCGCGTCATCACAGAAAATAAACTCGGAGAACATATGGTCACGGATACTGGAAATCGCCAGTTTCAGTTTTTCTGCGTAACTCCAGGCGTTTTCCCCCTGCAAAGGTTCACAAATGGCAGACTTATGGATGCGCAGATTGCGGTAGCCAAAGCTGCTGTCAAAATCGTTTACCATCGCTATTTTACGGGTAAATGTCTGTACATTTTCCCGACACAGAAGTAAATAGAGATCGGCATTGAATGTCACGATATCGCAGCATTGCGCATATTTCTCGGCAATTCGCTGACACAATTTCCTGACGATTTTATTGCGTTCATCAACACCAAACACCGCTTCCACGGCTTCCACGGCTTCCAGACCACACAGTTTGATGATCCCCACAGCCAGATACTGATTATTGTTGGACTCAATAATCGCCATATTTTTAATAAAACCGCTTTCCTGATCGTAAGAGATCAGTGAGAGCAATTTATTTGACCGTTCAATTTCGGCATCTTTCATTTCCGCGATCGAATTTTTGATGCTGATAATCTCTTTCGCATCGCCTTCGCGAATTTTCAGAGCCTCGATCTGATCCGTTGAGTCGGGCAAAAATGCCAGCGTATTAACCAGCTCGGTCATTTCAGAAAATTGCCGACGGAACACACGAGTGGTCATGAAATATACCACCAGCAACACGATAATAATGAACGCAAACGGTAGATAAAAAAGTTTATCTGATGCGTTCAATAAATTACCGCCAGGATAATAAAAATAGATTTCGAACAATGCATTATTTGGCACTGCTGATGTCTTTGCAATATACTCCGTATCGACAGAATCAATAATATGATAATTACCTTCGCTATTATAAATAATCAGTTTTTCACGAGCGAGTTGATTCTTGGCAATGATCTCATGACCTTGTTTCAAAAATAGAACTTCATCATTAGCGCTGATTTGATCAAGATACTCGTTCAAATACCGCCAGTTTAAATCGACATGAATTTTATCTACCGCTAACAAATCGTGATCTTTGCCGTTGATACGTAGCGTAAAAGAGATACATTTTTTACCCGGACGATCAAAGCAATTGTATGCCGGATTCCAGCTGTTGTTAGAGTCATCTGAAGCCACCGACCACGGTCGTTTCGATGGGTTAAAATCGGCAAAAATAACCCGCCCTGACTCGTCGACAAGCGGTCCATTTACTTGTTCCTGATGATAAACAACGATTTTATCATTCGCCCTCCGTGAAAAGAGATAATATTTATTATCATCAAGTACCAGTCCCACCGAGTCTAAAAATGGCATCATTTCCATTTTCAGAATCACGGCGCGTTGAATCTCCTCTGTATTTATAAATACAGTGAGTCCTTTAATGTCAGGGCCGAACGTTCAATATCTTTAAAGAAATAGCCAACGTTTTTCTGAATAAGTTCAAAGCGGCTATCGGCACGTTTTACCGCGCGTTCCGATACCAGTTGATAGTTAATGATGAAAAAAAGACCAATAAATGACAGTGCTGCCAATAAAAATAAAATTATCAGCCTTATCTTTATCTTTTCGTATAAACTCAGCATGTTAATACATTTAACAAAATAACTATCTGAACGCTGTGCCGCTGCAAAAATAGTCCCTTGCTGCGGCTTTTTAACCAAATTACCCGATTCTACAAAATCAGCAGAAAGTTACAACACTTGCTTAGGGCAATAATTTCCTGTGAGGTGATTACCCTTTCAAGCAATATTCAAACGTAACTATCCTTTAATTTTCGGATCCAGCGCATCGCGTAAACCATCGCCCAACAAATTGAACGCCAGTACGGTCAGAAAAATAGCCAGGGCCGGAAAAACAGCGACATGCGGCGCGATAACCATATCCGCTCGTGCCTCATTGAGCATTGCTCCCCACTCTGGTGTCGGCGGCTGCGCACCGAGGCCGAGAAATGACAGGCTGGCGGCAGAGATAATCGAGGTGCCAATGCGCATGGTGAAAAACACCACGATAGACGAGACGGTCCCAGGCAAGATATGACGCAATAAAATGGTCATATCGCTGGCACCAATACTGCGTGCTGACTCAATAAAGGTTTGCTGTTTCAACACCAGCGTGTTGCCGCGCACCAGTCGGGCAAACGCGGGGATGGAAAAAATGGCGACTGCGATAATCACGTTAGCAATGCCGCTTCCCAACACCGCAACAACAGCGATCGCCAGTAAAATACCCGGGAAGGCAAACAGCACATCGCAAATGCGCATGATCAGCCGATCCCACCAGCCTTCATAATATCCAGCCAACAAGCCCAGCAACGTCCCGATCGCCGCACCGATAAACACGGCAAACACGCCCGCCGCCAGCGAGATTTGCGCACCAACCAGGACACGGCTGAAAATGTCGCGCCCCAGTGAATCGACGCCAAACCAGTGCTGCAAAGAAGGTCCGTTATTCAGATTGTCATAATCAAAATAATTTTCGGCGTCATAGGGAGCGATCCAGCGTGCAAAAATGGCCACCACAATCAATAAAATAACGAATAATGCGGCGGTCATCGCCATATGCTGACGGCGAAATCGTCGCCAGAATTCATGCCACGGTGTACGCACCTGGTCAGGTTTGACCAGTGGCATGGCGTTTAACACCGCCTGACGTCGCCAGTTAAATAGTCGCATCCTTACTTGTACCTGATAGCCGGGTTAATGGCGGCGTAAAGCACATCCACCACTAAGTTGATAAGAATAAATTCCAGCGAGAAAAGCAGAATTTCCGCCTGAATCACCGGGTAATCGCGCATTTCTACGGAGTCAACGAGTAAGCGTCCAAGTCCGGGCCAGTTGAAAACTTTCTCCACCACGATAGAACCACCGAGCAAAAAGCCAAACTGTAAGCCCATCATGGTCACTACCGGGATCATCGCGTTACGTAGCCCGTGTTTGAGGACAACCCAGGTTTCGCTCACCCCTTTCGCCCTCGCGGTACGCATATAATCTTCGCTTAAAACATCGACAAACGACGCGCGGGTAAAGCGCGCCATCACGGCTGCCACTGCCGCGCCGAGCGTCAGGGAGGATAAAATGTAGTGCTGCCAACTGTCTGCTCCCACGGTAGGCAGCCAGCCCAGTTCAACGGAGAATACCTGAATTAAAAGCATCCCCAGCGCAAATGCCGGAAACGAGATCCCCGACACCGCAATGGTCATACTCAATCGATCCGGCCAACGATTACGCCAGACGGCGGCGATAATTCCCGCCGCCATACCAAATATCACCGCCCAGACCATACTGGTTATGGTCAGCCACAGCGTTGGCATAAAGCGGCTGGCAATCTCATCGGCAACCGGACGACGCGACACCATCGACAGGCCAAAATCCCCCTGCACAGCATTGCTGATATAGTGCCAGAACTGGTGATACAGCGGCTGATCCAACCCCAGCTGCTGACGCACCAGTTCTATAACCTGCGCATCAGCTTCGGGCCCGGCAATCAATCGCGCCGGATCGCCGGGCAGCATATGCACAAATAAAAACACCAGCACCGAGACGATAAACAGCGTCGGAATCAACCCCAGTAAGCGTTTGATAACGTAATTAAGCATTCCACTCCCTGCGTTGCTTATTGCAAATCCGCGTCTTCAAAGCTGAAGCCGGTGTCTGGCATGATCCAAAAACCGGTCAGGTTTTTACTGTGTGCCGACACCAGTTTTTCTACCACCAGCGGGATCCACGGCGACTCTTGCCAGATGATATCCTGCGCCGCCTTATACAAGCGGGTCTTTTCCGCCGGATCATTAGTTTTCAGTGCCTGAGCCAGGAAGTCGTCCACCTGTTTATTGCTGTAAAATGCGGTATTAAACAGCGTCGGTGGCCAGTTTTGCGAGGCGAACAGTGGCGATAGCGCCCAGTCCGCTTCGCCGGTTGAAGCCGACCAGCCAGTGTAGAACATCCGCACGCCGCTCTCTTTTTGCCCTTTACCTTCAACTTCTGCCGCCCGCTGTCCGGCATCCATCGCGGTCACCTGGGCTTTAATCCCGACCTGCGCTAACTGCTGCTGGGTAAATTGCAGCACTTTCTGCGCGGTGCTGTGGTTATGTGACGACCACAGCGTGGTACTGAAACCGTTGGGATATCCCGCCTCTTTCAGTAATTCGCGCGCTTTCACTGGATCGTAAGGCCACGGTTTATAACTTTGCGCGTAGGCGATACTTGGCGGTACCACACCAGTAGCTGGCGTTGCATAGCCCGCAAAGGCAACTTTCACCAGCGCCGGACGGTTAATGGCGTAATTCAGCGCCTCACGGACCTTCGGGTTATCGAACGGCTTTTGCGTCACGTTCATACTGATATAACGCTGCATAATTGACGGACTGGCCATCAACTCGATATTTTTGTTTTTCTCCAGCAGTGCGGCCTGCTCGTAGGGAATGGGGAAAGCAAACTGCGCTTCACCGGTTTGCAGCATTGCCGCGCGGGTGTTGTTATCCGCCACCGGACGCCAGGTTATGCTGTCCAGTTTGGGCAATCCTGGCTGCCAGTAACCCGCGAATTTTTTCACCTTCACAAAATCGGTCTGATTCCAGGTATCCAGTTCATACGGTCCGGTTCCCACCGGATGAAAACCAATCTCCTTGCCATATTTTTCCAGCGCTGCCGGTGAAATCATCGCGGTCGCCGGATGGGCAAGAATATTAATAAACGCTGAGAACGGCTGTTTGAGGGTAATCTTTACCGTTGTCGGATCGATCGCCTCCGTTTTGGCAATATTCTTATACAGGTTATAGCGTTTAAGATGATTCGCCGGATCGCTGGCCCGGTCCAGATTCGCTTTCACCGCCGCGGCGTTGAAATCGGTGCCATCCTGGAATTTAATTCCTTCCCGCAATTTCACGGTGTAAGTAATGCCGTCATCGGAAACGGTATAACTCTCCGCCAGCACGTTTTTCAGTTTCATCTCTTTATCCAGACCGAACAGCCCCTGGTAAAACGATTTCGCTACGGCCTGAGATAACGTGTCATTCGCGTCATACGGATCGAGCGTGGTGAAATTCGATCCTACCGCCACCACCACATCTTTGGCAGCGAATGCACAAGATGCCATCAACGCTGTCGCAATGCCCAGCGCCACTAACCCACTACGGTGTACAGCTCTTGCCATTTTATTCTCCGCCTGAATGTTATCTACGCATGAATGCGTATTCTGATTGTGGTTGTGCGACGTAATGCCCCGGCCCGACGCATTGCAACGAGACGGCTGCCACCTCTTCGCCACGCAGATGAATATTGCTGGGAAGATCGTCCGACAGCAGTACACGCTGCGGTCGTTGTCGGGACGGTTCAGCGACCGGAACTGCCGCCAGTAATTTACGCGTATAAGGATGCTGCGGGTTTTCGAAGACCGCGCGCCGTGGACCAATTTCAACAATTTGCCCGAGATACATCACCGCCACACGATGACTAATCCGCTCTACCACGGCCATATCGTGGGAGATAAACAGATACGCAATGCCGAAATCACGCTGGAGATCGAGCAACAAGTTGATAATCTGCCCGCGAATAGAAACATCCAGCGCCGAAACGGCTTCGTCGGCAATGATCACTTTTGGATTCAATGCCAACGCGCGAGCAATGCAGATGCGCTGGCGCTGACCGCCGGAAAACTCATGCGGGTAACGCCAGGCATGTTCAGGTAACAGGCCCACGCGCTCCAGCAACCACGCAACGCGTGCAGCCGCGTCTTTACCTGGCAATAAACCGTGTACACGCAGCGGTTCGATAATCGAATCACCGATGGTCTGACGTGGGTCCAGCGAAGCGTAAGGGTCCTGAAAAATAAACTGAATATCCCGGCGCAATGCCTGAAGTTTGCCAGGTGACAAGGTATCGATTCGCTGACCGTTAAAGATAATTTCGCCGCCCTGCGATTCGACCAGGCGCAGCAACGCCCGCCCGGTAGTGGATTTACCGCTGCCAGACTCGCCCACCAGCGATAGCGTTTCGCCAGGCCAGAGATCAAAACTGACTTTCTCAACGGCATGCACTTCCCGCGTTACGCGATTCAACAAACCGCTGCGCAAAGGGAAACGGGTGACAAGATTACGCACTCGTAAAACAGGTTCGCCATCCACCACCGTTTTCTGCTCGATGGGGGGGTCCTGTTTCGCTGGATGTTCAAGCGATATCAATGGGAAACGTCGGGGATAATCTAACCCTTTCATCGCACCAAGTTGCGGAACAGCAGCTAACAGCGCACGGGTGTAAGGATGTTGCGGTGCATGAAAAATCTGTTCGACGGTACCCGTTTCCACCGCCTCGCCCTGATACATCACCAGTACCCGATCGGCTATCTCTGCCACCACGCCCATATCGTGCGTGATAAAGATAACGCCCATCGACATCTCTTTTTGCAATACTTTGATTAATTGCAGGATCTGCGCCTGAATAGTGACATCCAGCGCGGTGGTTGGCTCATCGGCAATCAGCACCGCCGGGCGGCATGACAGCGCCATCGCAATCATCACTCGCTGGCGCATCCCGCCAGAGAGTTGATGCGGATAACGTGAAAGAATGGTTTGTGCCTCAGGAATGCGTACCTGATCCAGCATCCGCTTCGCCTCGACCATCGCTTCTTCACGACTGGCGTTCTGATGCAGACGAATTGATTCGGCAATCTGTTCACCCACAGTAAATACCGGGTTCAGCGATGTCATCGGCTCCTGAAATATCATCGCCATATCCGCACCGCGAACATGGCGCATTTGTGCAGCGCTCTGCTCGCTAAGTTCAATCACTTCGCGACTGCGCCGCTGCAACAGCATTTTATCGCACTGTACTAAACCGCCCGCCTGTTCCAACAGGCGCATCAATGCCAACGCAGTCACTGACTTACCGGAGCCGGATTCGCCAACAATTGCCAGCGTCTCACCGCGTTGCAGACTAAAAGAGAGATTGCGGACCGCAGCTATTTTCTGCTGGTCCTGCATAAAGGCAATATTCAGATTTTCAACCGCCAGCACATTACCGGCATCAAGTTCATCACTGTGTGGCAACGGTGTCCCCTTTTTCACGGTAGATACCGGTGGTTGGCGTATCGCCTGCGTAGCCCCAGGCGCGATACATTCCTTCGGTGTTAAACGGTAGCGCGACATTCCCTTCATGGCCGATAGCGATTAAGCCACCGCTACCGCCAAGCGCAGGGAGTTTTTCCATTACTACCCGCTCGCAGGCTTCCGCGAGACTTAATCCGCCGTAATCCATTAACGCGGCGATGTCATATGCCGCCAGCGCGCGGATGAAGACTTCGCCCGTGCCGGTACAAGAAACCGCCACACTGGCGTTATTGGCGTAGCATCCGGCACCCACTAAGGGACTATCGCCAACTCGTCCGGGTAATTTATTGGTCATTCCGCCTGTGGACGTGGCTGCCGCCAAATTGCCGTCTAAATCCAACGCCACGGCCCCCACGGTGCCCATTTTCTGTTTTTCATCCAGTGGCGCACCGCTATGGTCGAGGACGGTTGCCCCTTCCTTGCGCGCTGCCAGTAGTTGTTCATAACGCAAAGGCGTGGAGAAAATCTCCGGCGAGACGCGCTCCATGCCACGAGCAAACGCAAAATTTTCTGCCCCTTCGCCAATCATCATCACATGCGGGCTTTGCTCCATCACCAGCCGGGCGGCAAGAACCGGATTACGCAGATGACTAACGCCCGCCACCGCACCGGTTTTCAGGGTGTTACCATCCATCATACAGGCGTCCAGTTCATGGGTTTCATCACGCGTAAAGACAGCGCCAATTCCGGCGTTAAACAGTGGACACTCTTCCAGCAGACGCACCGCTTCCGTCACCACATCCAGCGCACTTTCGCCCGCTTCCAGCATTTTCTGCCCGGTTTCAACAATGGCAGACAACGCCTCAATGTAGCGTAATTCCTGTTGCAGACTCATCTGCGCGCGGCTAATTGCACCTGCGCCACCATGAATTGCAATGACTGCTTTGCCCATAGTATTCGTCCATTAAGGGTGGCTCGCCACTTTTGCTATAAATATCAGAATTTTTATGAATTACTCATTCAATTTTTGAATATAGAAAGATGGATATGGCATGTAAAGGCAGGAGCCAACGCTACGCCCGAGGTGGCATACAGTCTGTGGCGTTTTTCTGACATAATAGGCAAATTCGATTTTGCCTCCGCAGGAGTGTTTTCATGGAATTTACCACCGGATTGATGTCGCTCGACACCGCGCTTAATGAGATGCTTTCTCGCGTCACCCCACTGACCGCCCAGGAAACGCTGCCACTGGTACAGTGTTTTGGTCGTATTCTGGCGAGCGATGTCGTTTCGCCGCTTGATGTTCCGGGGTTTGATAACTCCGCAATGGACGGCTACGCGGTGCGTTTAGCCGATATTGCCTCCGGGCAACCGCTGCCCGTTGCCGGTAAATCCTTTGCCGGTCAGCCGTATCATGGTGAATGGCCTGCGGGCACCTGCATTCGTATTATGACCGGTGCGCCGGTGCCGGAAGGCTGCGAAGCGGTGGTGATGCAGGAGCAGACTGAACAAACGGACAATGGCGTGCGTTTTACTGCTGAAGTGCGTAGCGGGCAAAATATTCGCCGTCGCGGTGAAGATATCTCTGCAGGTGCGGTTGTTTTCCCGGCGGGAACTCGCCTGACTACCGCAGAGCTGCCAGTAATTGCTTCACTGGGGATTGCCGAAGTTCCGGTGATTCGTAAAGTGCGTGTAGCGCTTTTTTCTACCGGTGATGAACTCCAGTTGCCCGGTCAGCCGCTGGGCGACGGCCAAATCTACGACACCAACCGTCTCGCCGTACACCTGATGTTAGAACAGCTGGGTTGCGAGGTAATCAACTTAGGGATTATCCGCGACGATCCCCATGCCCTGCGCGCCGCATTTATTGAAGCCGACAGCCAGGCGGATGTAGTGATCAGTTCCGGCGGTGTTTCAGTGGGTGAAGCGGATTACACCAAAACGATTCTTGAAGAGCTGGGGGAGATCGCCTTCTGGAAGCTGGCGATTAAACCAGGTAAACCGTTCGCGTTCGGTAAACTCAGCAATAGCTGGTTCTGCGGCCTGCCGGGCAACCCGGTTTCAGCGACGCTGACCTTCTATCAACTGGTACAGCCTTTGCTGGCAAAACTAAGCGGCAACACCGCCAGCGGCCTGCCCGCGCGCCAGCGCGTACGCACAGCGTCCCGCCTGAAAAAAACGCCAGGACGTCTTGATTTCCAGCGCGGCGTGCTGCAACGCAACGCCGACGGTGAACTTGAAGTGACGACCACCGGACATCAGGGTTCACATATATTTAGCTCCTTTAGTCTCGGCAACTGCTTTATCGTGCTGGAACGCGATCGCGGCAATGTGGACGTGGGCGAATGGGTGGAAGTAGAACCGTTTAACGCGTTGTTCGGAGGCCTGTAATGGCGGAACTCAGCGATCAGGAGATGCTGCGCTACAACCGGCAAATCATTCTGCGCGGTTTTGATTTTGACGGTCAGGAGGCGCTAAAAGATTCTCGTGTGCTGATCGTCGGCCTCGGTGGACTCGGCTGCGCAGCTTCGCAGTATCTGGCAAGCGCCGGTGTCGGCAACCTGACGCTGCTCGACTTCGACACGGTTTCGCTCTCGAATCTGCAACGCCAGACACTGCACAGTGATGCCACGGTCGGGCAACCGAAGGTGGAATCCGCCCGTGACGCCCTGACGCGGATCAACCCACATATCGCGATTACGCCAGTCAATGCACTGCTAGATGACGCAGAACTTGCAGCATTGATTGCTGAACACGATCTGGTGCTCGACTGTACGGATAACGTTGCGGTACGTAATCAACTGAACGCAGGCTGTTTTGCCGCGAAGGTGCCGCTGGTTTCCGGCGCGGCAATTCGTATGGAAGGGCAAATCACGGTCTTCACTTATCAGGACGGCGAACCGTGCTATCGCTGCCTTAGCCGTTTGTTTGGCGAGAACGCGTTAACCTGCGTAGAAGCAGGCGTGATGGCACCGTTGATCGGAGTAATTGGTTCGTTGCAGGCAATGGAAGCGATCAAACTGCTGGCAGGTTATGGCAAACCGGCCAGCGGGAAAATCGTCATGTACGATGCGATGACCTGTCAGTTTCGCGAAATGAAACTGATGCGTAATCCGGGGTGTGAGGTGTGCGGGCAGTAATTGCCACCTCCAAGCCAGATAAGACGCGGCACTCCGCCACGTCATCAGCAATTTATGAGGATGCAGAACGTCCGGTTAAATCGACGTTCTGCCAAACGCTCCCAGCCAGTCCTGTTCAAACTTCGCCACAGCGGCATCAACCGCCGGATAGCTAATCATCTGTTGTGCCACATCCAGTGGCAGCGTAATTGATTCACATCCTGCCAGTAAGCAGTCCAGCGCCTGACGCGGGTTTTTGAAACTCGCTGCCAGCACTTTCGCCTGCGGCGCATGCATTTTCAATAACTGGTGTAAGTCGGTCACAGTCTGAATGCCGCTACCGCCCTGAGCATCAATACGATTAACGTAAGGCGCAACATATTCCGCACCTGCCAGCGCCGACAGCAGCCCTTGTGCTGCGCCATATACCGCGGTTCCCAGCGTTGGAATCCCTTCCGCTTTTAACATCTTAATAGCTGCCAGCCCCTCGGCGGTCACCGGAACTTTCACCACGATATCCGCAATAATAGAACGCAATTTACGTGCGTCATTCACCATCCCTTCAGCAGTGGTAGCCATTACCTGGGCAAACAGACGCCCCTGACCGCCCATCGCTTCATGAAGTTGCGGAAGCACAACATCCAGCGGTTTTTTACCCGCGGCGATAATGCTTGGGTTAGTGGTCACACCCGCCAGCGGAAAAATACGTGACAGCGCCTTCACCGCAACAACGTCTGAAGTATCCAGATACAGTTCCATAACCATCCTCAAAATGTACTTTTTGTCTGAATGTAGACTATCACGGGAAAACTCTCTGAACAGTTGACGCACATCAACCCAACTTTCATTCGAAAGTATTTTAATGTTTGAACGAAACAGAGAGGCAACTATGATTTTCAATATTCAGCGCTACTCGACCCATGATGGCCCCGGTATCCGCACGGTCGTATTTCTAAAAGGCTGTTCGCTGGGCTGCCGCTGGTGTCAGAACCCGGAAAGCCGCGCCCGCACGCAGGATCTGCTGTATGACGCACGACTGTGTCTGGAAGGCTGCGAGCTGTGCGCTAAGGCAGCGCCGGAAGTGATTGAGCGCGCATTGAATGGTTTGCTTATTCATCGGGAAAAGTTAACCCCGGAGCATCTGACGGCGCTAACCGACTGCTGCCCGACACAGGCGTTAACCGTGTGTGGGGAAGTGAAAAGCGTTGAGGAGATCATGGCGACCGTTCTGCGCGATAAACCGTTTTACGATCGCAGCGGCGGCGGCTTAACGCTTTCGGGTGGTGAACCCTTTATGCAGCCGGAAATAGCGACGGCGCTACTGCAAGCCTGCCACGAGGCAGGCATTCATACTGCGGTAGAAACCTGTCTGCATGTGCCGTGGAAATATATCGCCCCTTCTCTGCCCTATATCGATCTGTTTCTTGCCGATTTAAAACACATTGCCGACGCGCCGTTTAAACAGTGGACCGACGGTAACGCCGCCAAGGTGCTGGATAACCTGAAAAAACTCGCCGCAGCGGGCAAAAAAATCATTATCCGCGTGCCGCTGATTCAGGGCTTTAATGCCGACGAAACCTCTGTAAAAGCCATTACCGATTTTGCCGCCGACGAGCTGCACGTTGGCGAAATTCATTTTCTGCCCTACCACACGCTGGGCATCAACAAATATCACTTACTTAATCTGCCCTATGACGCCCCGGAAAAACCGCTTGATGCGCCAGACCTGCTCGACTTTGCCCAGCAGTATGCCTGCCAGAAAGGGTTAACCGCGACCTTACGAGGATAACAACCATGACCACACTGAAACTGGACACGCTCAGCGACCGCATTAAAGCGCACAAAAATGCGCTGGTGCATATTGTGAAACCGCCGGTCTGTACCGAGCGCGCGCAGCACTATACCGAGATGTATCAACAACATCTCGATAAGCCGATCCCGGTACGTCGCGCGCTGGCTCTGGCGCATCACCTGGCGAATCGCACCATCTGGATCAAGCACGATGAGTTGATCATCGGCAACCAGGCAAGCGAGGTTCGCGCTGCGCCGATCTTCCCGGAATATACCGTCTCGTGGATCGAAAAAGAGATTGATGATCTGGCAGATCGTCCCGGTGCTGGTTTTGCGGTGAGCGAAGAGAACAAACGCGTTCTGCATGAAGTGTGCCCGTGGTGGCGCGGTCAGACGGTACAGGATCGCTGCTACGGCATGTTTACCGATGAGCAAAAAGGTCTGCTGGCGACCGGAATCATTAAAGCGGAAGGCAATATGACCTCCGGCGATGCGCACCTGGCGGTGAATTTCCCGCTGCTGCTGGAAAAAGGTCTTGATGGTCTGCGCGAGAAAGTAGCGGAACGTCGCTCGCGCATCAATCTGACGGTACTGGAAGATTTGCACGGCGAACAGTTCCTGAAAGCGATTGATATCGTGCTGGTGGCAGTCAGCGAACACATTGAACGTTTTGCAGCCCTGGCGCGTGAAATGGCCGCGACCGAAACCCGCGAAAGCCGTCGCGATGAACTGCTGGCGATAGCAGAAAACTGCGATCTTATCGCCCACCAGCCGCCGCAGACTTTCTGGCAGGCGCTGCAACTGTGTTACTTCATCCAGTTGATATTGCAGATCGAATCTAACGGTCACTCGGTATCGTTTGGTCGTATGGACCAGTATCTCTACCCGTACTATCGCCGCGACGTTGAACTCAACCAGACACTGGATCGCGAACACGCCATCGAATTGCTGCATAGCTGCTGGCTGAAACTGCTGGAAGTGAACAAGATCCGCTCCGGCTCACACTCAAAAGCCTCTGCGGGAAGTCCTCTGTATCAGAACGTCACCATTGGCGGACAAACTCTGGTTGATGGTCAACCAATGGACGCGGTGAATCCACTCTCTTACGCGATCCTCGAATCCTGCGGTCGCCTGCGTTCCACTCAGCCTAACCTCAGCGTGCGTTACCATGCAGGAATGAGTAATGATTTCCTCGACGCCTGCGTACAGGTGATCCGTTGCGGCTTCGGGATGCCGGCGTTCAACAACGACGAAATCGTGATCCCGGAATTTATTAAACTCGGTATTGAACCGCAGGACGCTTACGACTACGCAGCGATTGGTTGTATCGAAACCGCCGTTGGTGGCAAATGGGGCTATCGCTGTACCGGCATGAGCTTTATCAACTTCGCCCGCGTGATGCTGGCGGCGCTGGAAGGCGGGCGTGATGCCACCAGCGGCAACGTGTTCCTGCCACAAGAAAAAGCGTTGTCGGCAGGCAACTTTAACAATTTCGATGAAGTAATGGACGCGTGGGATACGCAAATCCGTTATTACACGCGTAAATCAATCGAAATCGAATATGTCGTCGACACCATGCTGGAAGAGAACGTGCACGATATTCTCTGCTCGGCGCTGGTGGATGACTGTATTGAGCGAGCGAAAAGTATCAAGCAAGGCGGCGCGAAATATGACTGGGTTTCTGGCCTGCAGGTTGGCATTGCCAACCTCGGCAACAGCCTGGCGGCAGTGAAGAAACTGGTATTTGAACAGGGCACGATTGGTCAGCAACAGCTGGCTGCCGCACTGGCGGATGACTTCGATGGCCTGACTCATGAGCAACTGCGTCAGCGGCTGATTAACGGTGCGCCGAAGTACGGCAACGACGATGATACTGTCGATACGCTGCTGGCTCGCGCTTATCAGACCTATATCGACGAACTGAAACAGTACCATAATCCGCGCTATGGTCGTGGTCCGGTTGGCGGCAACTATTACGCGGGTACGTCATCTATCTCCGCTAACGTACCGTTTGGTGCGCAAACTATGGCAACGCCGGACGGGCGTAAAGCCCACACCCCGCTGGCAGAAGGCGCTAGTCCGGCCTCTGGTACTGACCATCTCGGCCCTACTGCGGTCATTGGCTCGGTGGGTAAACTGCCTACGGCAGCGATTCTCGGCGGCGTGTTGCTCAACCAGAAACTGAATCCGGCAACGCTGGAGAACGAATCTGACAAGCAGAAGCTGATGATCCTGCTGCGCACCTTCTTCGAGGTGCATAAAGGCTGGCATATTCAGTACAACATCGTTTCCCGCGAAACGCTGCTGGAGGCGAAAAAACATCCGGATCAGTACCGCGATCTGGTAGTGCGTGTCGCGGGTTATTCCGCCTTCTTCACCGCGCTCTCTCCAGACGCTCAGGACGATATCATCGCTCGTACTGAACATATGCTGTAATCTCTTCGGCCCGGCTGCGGCGTCGCCGGGCTAAATCATTCACATCATCAATTTCATCCTTACTTTCATTCGAAATATAATTTGTGCTCTGCGTCACATTGTTATTACACTGTTACGGTTTCATTTTCGAGCCAGGAGCACACCTATGAGCGTAAAAGTTATCGTCACAGACATGGACGGTACTTTTCTTAACGACGCCAAAACGTACAACCAACCACGTTTTATGGCGCAATATCAGGAACTGAAAAAGCGCGGCATTGAGTTCGTTGTCGCCAGCGGTAATCAGTATTACCAGCTTATTTCGTTCTTTCCTGAGCTAAAGGATGAGATCTCTTTTGTCGCGGAAAACGGCGCACTGGTTTACGAACATGGCAAGCAACTGTTCCACGGCGAACTGACCCGACATGAATCGCGGATTGTTATTGGCGAGTTGCTAAAAGATAAGCAACTCAATTTTGTCGCCTGCGGTCTGCAAAGTGCATATGTCAGCGAAAATGCCCCCGAAGCATTTGTCGCACTGATGGCAAAACACTACCATCGCCTGAAAGCTGTAAAAGATTATCAGGAGATTGACGACGTACTGTTCAAGTTTTCGCTCAACCTGCCAGATGAACAAATCCCGTTAGTGATCGACAAACTGCACATAGCGTTCGATGGCATTATGAAACCCGTCACCAGTGGTTTTGGCTTTATCGACCTGATTATTCCCGGTCTACATAAAGCAAACGGTATTTCGCGGTTACTGAAACGCTGGGATCTGTCACCGCAAAATGTGGTAGCGATTGGCGACAGCGGTAACGATGCGGAGATGCTGAAAATGGCGCGTTATTCCTTTGCGATGGGCAATGCTGCGGAAAACATTAAACAAATCGCCCGTTACGCTACCGATGATAATAATCATGAAGGCGCGCTGAATGTGATTCAGGCGGTGCTGGATAACACATCCCCTTTTAACAGCTGACCTCTCTACCGGAGCCGTGCGCTCCGGTTTTCCCTTCTTTTTACATCCTGTACATCACATCAAATCATTAAACTTGCATTAACTTATTTATAACTTATATTGTCACATACAAATCATAATGGTTTCGAATGAAAGTTAGTGAGAGGTGGTTATGGCTTCTACTTTTACCAGCGACACATTGCCAGCCGATCACAAAGCAGCTATCCGTCAGATGAAGCACGCGCTGCGGGCGCAGCTTGGCGACGTCCAGCAGATCTTTAATCAGCTAAGCGATGACATTGCCACGCGAGTGGCTGAAATCAACGCACTCAAAGCACAGGGCGATGCCGTCTGGCCGGTGCTGTCTTATGCCGATATCAAAGCAGGTCATGTTACTGCAGAGCAGCGCGAACAGATTAAACGTCGCGGTTGTGCGGTGATAAAAGGCCATTTCCCCCGCGAACAAGCGCTAGGCTGGGATCAGTCGATGCTGGACTATCTGGACCGCAACCGCTTTGACGAGGTCTACAAAGGCCCCGGCGATAATTTCTTCGGGACGCTCAGCGCTTCACGTCCCGAGATTTACCCCATCTACTGGTCGCAGACGCAAATGCAGGCCCGCCAGAGTGAAGAAATGGCGAATGCGCAGTCGTTTCTCAATCGTCTGTGGACATTTGAAAGTGATGGAAAGCAATGGTTTAACCCGGATATGAGCGTCATCTACCCTGACCGTATCCGCCGCCGTCCGCCCGGAACGACCTCCAAAGGTCTTGGAGCGCATACCGACTCCGGGGCGCTGGAACGCTGGCTGCTTCCAGCGTATCAGCGCGTTTTCGCCAACGTCTTTAATGGCAATCTGGCGCAATATGATCCCTGGCATGCGGCACATCGTACGGAAGTTGAAGAGTACACGGTGGACAACACCACCAAATGTTCCGTGTTTCGGACATTCCAGGGCTGGACAGCGCTCTCTGATATGCTGCCTGGTCAGGGGTTGCTGCACGTTGTGCCCATTCCTGAAGCCATGGCGTACGTACTGTTACGTACGCTGCTTGATGATGTGCCGGAGGATGAACTGTGCGGCGTAGCGCCCGGAAGAGTGTTGCCGGTATCAGAGCAATGGCATCCACTGTTAATTGAGGCGTTAACCAGCATTCCAAAACTCGAGGCCGGAGACTCCGTCTGGTGGCACTGCGACGTCATCCATTCCGTTGCCCCCGTTGAAAATCAACAGGGTTGGGGCAACGTGATGTACATTCCTGCGGCACCGATGTGCAAGAAAAATCTTGCCTACGCGCACAAGGTGAAGGCCGCACTGGAAAAAGGCGCATCGCCGGGCGACTTCCCGCGCGAGGACTATGAAACAAACTGGGAAGGACGCTTTACGCTTGCCGACCTCAACATTCACGGTAAGCGAGCGTTGGGCATGGATGTTTGAGAGTTAATGGAAGTGAATTGATGTGGGATTAAGAAAATCGATTCGACGTTACTCAGATTGCTGACAAGTGCGCTTTCTTAATGCCTGATGCGGCGTTAACGCCTTATCTGGCCTACAAAGTCCTGCAGATTCAATATATTACAGGTACTGCGTAGGCCTGATAAGCGTAGCGCATCAGGCTATTTTGCATTTGTCATCAGCCGCCGTCACCCCGACAGTATCGGGGTGACGGATAATCACTTACTCGATCCCTTTACTACGCAGGTAATCTTCGTAATTACCGCTAAAGTCGATCACGCGTTCCGGGGTGATTTCCAGAATGCGGGTCGCCAGGGAGCTTACGAACTCACGGTCGTGTGAAACAAAGATCAGCGTGCCCTGATACAGTTCCAGCGCCATGTTCAGTGACTCGATGGATTCCATATCCAGGTGGTTGGTCGGTTCGTCCATGATCAGAATGTTCGGCTTCTGCATCATTAACTTACCAAACAGCATCCGCCCTTTTTCCCCACCGGAAAGCACTTTAGCTGGCTTTTTGATGTCGTCCTGGCTGAACAGCAAACGACCGAGAATGCTGCGTACCGCCTGCTCGTCATCGCCTTCCTGCTTCCACTGACTCATCCATTCGAACACGGTCAGATCATTTTCAAACTCATATTCGTGGTCCTGGGCGTAGTAACCAATGCGCGCGTTTTCAGACCATTTTACGGTGCCGCTGTCCGGTTGCAGATCGCCCACCAGCGTTTTCATCAGCGTTGATTTACCGACGCCGTTGGTACCCAGTACCGCAAGTTTTTCACCGACCTCCAGCAGCAGGTTGAGATTTTTAAACAGTGGACCGTTATCAAACCCTTTGGTCAGACCTTCCACTTCCAGCGCGTTACGGAACAGTTTCTTATCCTGTTCAAAACGGATGAACGGGTTCTGACGGCTGGAGGCTTTCACCTCTTCCAGTTTGATTTTATCAATCTGGCGCGCGCGCGAAGTTGCCTGGCGAGATTTCGAGGCGTTGGCGCTAAAGCGGCTAACGAAAGATTGCAACTCAGCAATCTGCGCTTTCTTCTTGGCGTTATCGGCCAGCAGACGTTCACGCGCCTGGGTCGCCGCCGTCATGTACTCATCGTAGTTACCCGGATAAACGCGCAGCTCGCCGTAATCCAGATCCGCCATGTGGGTACAGACCATGTTAAGGAAGTGACGGTCGTGCGAGATGATGATCATGGTGCTGTCACGCTCGTTCAGCACCTGTTCCAGCCAGCGAATGGTGTCGATGTCGAGGTTGTTGGTCGGTTCGTCGAGCAGGAGAATATCCGGATCAGCAAACAGCGCCTGCGCCAGAAGCACACGCAGCTTCCAGCCAGGAGCAACTTCACTCATCGGGCCGTAGTGCTGTTCCACTGGAATTCCCACGCCAAGCAACAATTCACCGGCGCGAGCTTCCGCAGAGTAACCGTCCATTTCGCCGTATTTAACTTCCAGATCGGCCACTTTATAGCCGTCTTCCTCACTCATTTCCGGCAAAGCATAGATGCGGTCACGCTCCTGCTTCACTTCCCACAACTCTTTATGCCCCATGATCACCGTATCCAGCACAGTGAACTCTTCAAAGGCAAACTGATCCTGACGCAGCTTACCAATGCGCTCGTTGGGATCGAGGGAAACGTTACCCAAAGTCGGCTCTAAGTCGCCGCCGAGGATCTTCATAAAGGTGGATTTACCACTACCGTTCGCGCCAATCAGGCCGTAACGGTTGCCGCCGCCAAATTTGACGGAAATGTTTTCAAACAACGGCTTACTGCCGAACTGCATGGTGACGTTACTGGAAACTAACACAGGCGTATCCTGAAAAGAGATATGACAAACCGCGCATTATGCCATAAGTCTGAAAGAAGATCCTGCTCCTCGCTTAAGGTCTACACTCAAGCCAAAGGCAAAAAATGTGATTTCGTACACATCTGATTTCACTGTGAGCTGGAATGAACTTATAATGCGCTTCCAATACTCTAATATTCTCAACCCAATGGCCTGCCAGGCACAAAATCTCGCTTAACATGAATATGAAATTGAAAACATTATTCGCAGCGGCCTTCGCTGTTGTCGGCTTTTGCAGTACCGCCTCTGCGGTAACTTATCCTCTGCCAACCGACGGGAGTCGCCTGGTTGGTCAGAATCAGGTGATCACCATTCCTGAAGGTAACACTCAGCCGCTGGAGTATTTTGCCGCGGAGTACCAGATGGGGCTTTCCAATATGATGGAAGCGAACCCGGGTGTGGATACCTTCCTGCCGAAAGGCGGTACTGTACTGAACATTCCGCAGCAGCTGATCCTGCCGGATACCGTTCATGAAGGCATCGTCATTAACAGTGCAGAGATGCGTCTGTATTACTATCCGAAAGGGACCAACACCGTTATCGTGCTGCCGATCGGCATTGGTCAGTTAGGCAAAGATACGCCTATCAACTGGACCACCAAAGTTGAGCGTAAGAAAGCAGGCCCGACCTGGACGCCGACCGCCAAAATGCACGCAGAGTACCGCGCTGCGGGCGAACCGCTTCCGGCTGTCGTTCCGGCAGGTCCGGATAACCCGATGGGTCTGTATGCACTCTACATCGGTCGCCTGTATGCTATCCATGGCACCAACGCCAACTTCGGTATCGGCCTGCGTGTAAGTCATGGTTGTGTGCGTCTGCGTAACGAAGACATCAAATTCCTGTTCGAGAAAGTACCGGTCGGTACCCGCGTACAGTTTATTGATGAGCCGGTAAAAGCGACCACCGAGCCAGACGGCAGCCGTTATATTGAAGTCCATAACCCGCTGTCTACCACCGAAGCCCAGTTTGAAGGTCAGGAAATTGTGCCAATTACCCTGACGAAGAGCGTGCAGACAGTGACCGGTCAGCCAGATGTTGACCAGGTTGTTCTTGATGAAGCGATTAAAAACCGCTCCGGGATGCCGGTTCGTCTGAATTAATCTTCAAAACTTAAAGCAAAAGGCGGACTCATAATCCGCCTTTTTTATTTGCCAGACCCTAGTTGGCCGGGAGTATAACTAACAAAACATATCCCACCAACGCCGCCCACAACAGCATCGGTATTGAATAGAGATGGAAACGCCACCAGATGCGGCGATCGTTCGCCATACGTAGCGCAATCAAACTTGCCAGCGATCCGGGTAATAACCCAAAGCCACCTACGTTTACCGCCCATGCCAGTAATAAAGACGGCGGCACATAGTTCAGCAACAATATGGTACTCGGCACGTTACTGATCACCTGCGATAAACCGATTGCCGTTAACCATAACCCGGGTTCAGATAGATGACTCACGTTACCCAACACGCCTTGCAACGCTGGAAGCTGGGTCAGTAAATGGACGTCGATAAACATCGCCATAAACACCAGCAGCAGCGTCCAGTCCACACTGAGCACCACGCGACGTGCCAGCAGCGCAAAGCCTGCCGCCACAATCACCAGTCCCCACAGCTCTTGTTTGAACTCCAGCGCCGTTAGAAAGACGATATACAGCCCCAGACAACTCCACACCAGCCGCGGTTTCCACTCCGGTGTTTGCACCCCCGTATGGTATTGCAGCACCTTTCCAGGGAAACAACACCAGCACAGGAGCAGGAGCGTCAGCATCATTGCGCCAGCCAGCGGTGCCATTTGGGCAATAAATCCGGCAAACGAAAGACCAGAACGTCCCCAGATAAGAATATTTTGCGGGTTGCCAATTGGCGTCAGTAGCGAACCAGCATTGACTGCCAGCGCCTCAAAAATAATCAGCCGATTAACCGGGATCTCACACAGTCTTTTTAGCGTGATAGTCAGCGGAACAACAATAAACAGCGCGACATCGTTGGTCAGAAAGGTAGAAAGCAGCGCCGCCGCCAGCACCATAAACATCGCCAGCCGACGCTCCGTAGCAAAGCGGCGCACCATTTTGCGCCCCAGCACATCAAAATAACCGCTTAACTCCACACCTTTGGTCAGCAGCATCAGGCCGCTTAAGGTGATGATGGTGTGCCAGTCGATAGCAGCAGGCCAGGATTTCGGTGCAAAGGGCACGAAAAAGCTTAATCCGATACCAACAAGAATTAATAACTGAAAAAAACGATCGCCTTGCAGCGTGCGTAAAAAAGGCAGGCTCATTTGGCACCGTGTTTCTGGGTAAACAAACGAAAAGCGTCGAGCGTCTCTTCACTAACATGGTGCTCCATGCCTTCCGCGTCGCGACGGGCGATTTCCGGACTGACGCCCAACACCAACAAGAAATTTTCGACTATCTGATGTCGCTCGCGGCTTTCCTGCGCCAGCTTCTCTCCTTCTGCCGTTAAAAACACGCCACGCCAGGGGATCATTTCAATCAGCCCCATGGTTGCCAGCCGCTTAAGCATTTTAGCCACCGTCGGTTGCGAAACTCCCAGACGAGCAGCCATGTCCACCTGACGAGCTTCCCCCACTTCCCTGATCAAGTCAGAAATCAGCTCAACGTAATCATCAATAAGCTCGCGCCGATGCGCCTCTCTGACCTGGCGGAACCCTTCAACGTGCTCTTCCACGTTCACTAACTGCGTCACTTTTTTTGCTGTTGGCGTACCTGCGCGACGACTCATTGTGCTTCCTCATTATGGTGACGCATACATAGCGTTCTCATTTCGTGCGCACATTGTAAACCAGAGTTGCGAAGGTACAAAAAATTAACGTTTTAGCAATAGCTATATAATATAGCCTGTGCTATATCTGTATGTAATGCAATCATCCCTCAAGGATCGACGGGATTAGCAAGTCAGGAGGTCTTATGAATGAGTTCAAGAGGTGTATGCGCGTGTTTAGTCATTCTCCCTTTAAAGTACGGTTAATACTGCTCTCTATGTTGTGCGATATGGTCAACAACAAACCGCAGCAAGATAAACCTTCCGATAAATAGCGGCGTCGCGGTACGCCGCTTCACTCCTGCTTTCATGCAGGCATAACGCGTTTTGGTCTGAAAAAACCCACTTTTTGTCGGATTTGCAATCCCCTTCGCAAAAGATTTGTTCGTCAGTAGTTGACCTGAACGGCGGCTCGCTCTATCTTCTTGCAGCCCTGCGTATATTGCGGCTCGCGGATGCGGACCCCTTTCCACTCTTCACGCACTCTTGCAGGTATTGACCCTTGACGCCAGGGTAAGCACATGGCGTTTGTTACGATAGTGGCATATGAATTTAACCCTCAAAGAATCGCTTGTTACCCGTAGCCGGGTATTTAGCCCGTGGACTGCGTTCTACTTTTTACAGTCGCTATTAATTAACCTCGGCTTAGGTTACCCCTTCAGTTTGCTCTACACCGCTGCGTTTACGGCTATTTTGCTTTTGCTATGGCGAACATTGCCTCGCGTACAAAAAGTTCTGGTCGGTGTCAGTTCGCTGGTGGCGGCTTGTTATTTCCCTTTTGCTCAGGCCTACGGCGCGCCTAATTTCAATACATTGCTGGCATTGCACTCCACCAATATGGAAGAGTCGACCGAAATCCTGACGATTTTTCCGTGGTACAGCTACCTGGTCGGCTTATTTATTTTTGCGCTCGGCGTAATAGCAATCAGGCGAAAAAAAGAGAATGAAAAAGCGCGCTGGAATACCTTCGACAGCCTGTGTCTGGTATTCAGTGTGGCGACATTTTTTGTTGCTCCCGTGCAAAACCTGGCCTGGGGTGGCGTATTTAAACTGAAAGATACTGGCTATCCGGTATTTCGTTTTGCTAAGGATGTCATCGTCAATAATAACGAGGTGATTGAAGAGCAAGAACGGATGGCAAAACTTTCCGGAATGAAAGATACCTGGACGGTCACTGCCGTTAAGCCGAAGTATCAGACCTATGTGGTGGTGATCGGTGAAAGCGCGCGTCGCGATGCCCTCGGTGCCTTTGGCGGTCACTGGGACAATACCCCGTTTGCCAGCAGCGTTAACGGTTTGATATTTGCTGACTACATTGCCGCCAGTGGCTCCACGCAGAAATCGCTTGGCTTAACGCTCAATCGCGTAGTCGATGGCAAACCACAGTTTCAGGATAACTTTGTCACCCTGGCAAATCGCGCGGGCTTCCAGACCTGGTGGTTTTCCAACCAGGGCCAAATCGGCGAATACGATACTGCTATCGCCAGCATCGCCAAACGTGCAGATGAAGTGTACTTCCTGAAAGAAGGTAATTTTGAAGCAGATAAAAACACGAAAGACGAAGCGTTACTGGATATGACCGCTCAAGTGCTGGCGCAAGAGCACTCGCAACCGCAGCTGATTGTTCTGCATCTGATGGGCTCGCATCCGCAGGCCTGCGACAGGACACAAGGCAAATACGAAACCTTTGTGCAATCGAAAGAAACGTCGTGCTATCTCTATACCATGACGCAAACGGACGATTTACTGCGCAAGCTGTACGATCAGTTACGCAACAGCGGCAGCAGCTTCTCTCTGGTTTACTTTTCTGACCACGGTCTGGCCTTTAAAGAGCGCGGCAAAGACGTGCAATACCTTGCCCATGATGATAAATATCAGCAAAATTTCCAGGTGCCTTTTATGGTCATTTCCAGCGACGATAAAGCGCATCGGGTGATTAAAGCCCGCCGCTCAGCCAATGACTTCTTAGGCTTTTTCTCGCAGTGGACGGGAATTAAAGCGAAGGAAATAAATATCAAATACCCGTTTATATCTGAGAAGAAAGCCGGGCCGATATACATCACCAACTTCCAGTTACAGAAGGTGGATTACAACCATCTCGGAACCGATATTTTCGACCCGAAACCTTAAAAACAAAAATCCGCCCCGAGAGGCGGATTTTTTATATCACCAAAGTGATTAGAAGCGGTAACCAACACCGGCAATCCAGGTGCCTACGTCAACGCTACGAATACGGCTCTGCTCGTAAGAGAAGTCCAGAGCAACGTTTTCCATCGGGTTGAACTGCAGACCAGCACCGTAGGAGAAACCGTAGTCGCTGGTGTCGTGTTTGTAGGTCGGGTATTCAGTGGTCTGGAATTTACCATAACCCACACCCACTACACCGTAGATGCTTGCCCAGTCGTTAATGCGGTAAGCCGGACCAGCAGTGATGCCGTAGTACTGGTTTTTGTTGTAGTCACCAGAGCTTGCAGTACGACTTTTCTCGGTGTAAGTGAAAGAACCGATCACACCCAGCGGGCTGTTGTCTTCTTCATAGCGGTATTTCAGGTTGAAACCGCCCATTTTGTTCATTTGGCCCTGAGCGTCGCTCTGTGCGTAACCGCCAGTTACGGTAGAAGTCGCAGCTACGGAAGTACCTGCGGTGAAAGCCAGAACTGCGGCCAGTGCTGAAAGACATGCAATTTTTTTCATAACCACCTCAAATGTGATTCAAATAAGTCCTAAGTTTTAAATATATCAAAAATTAATGGGAAACTCTTCGCGATTTGTGATGTCTAACGGGCCATTTCATGTAACAGAACGTTTCCATACACCGCTATCCATCTAAATTTAAATCACTTTTTCAGAGAACTGCGTAAGTATTACGCATGTTTTCCCTGTCATTCATCCAGATTATTCCTAATCACCAGACTAATGATTCCATCAATCCTGGCGCATTTTAGTCAAAACGGGGGAAAATTTTTTCAACAAATGCTCAACCAGCATTGGGTATATCCAGTACACTCCACGCTTTACTTAAGTCTAGATATTTGTGGGAGAAAGGATGCCTGGTTCATTACGTAAAATGCCGGTCTGGTTACCAATAGTCATATTGCTCGTTGCCATGGCGTCTATTCAGGGTGGAGCCTCGTTAGCTAAGTCACTTTTTCCTCTGGTGGGCGCACCGGGTGTCACTGCGCTGCGTCTGGCATTAGGAACGCTGATCCTCATCGCGTTCTTTAAGCCATGGCGACTGCGCTTTGCCAAAGAGCAACGGTTACCGCTGTTGTTTTACGGCGTTTCGCTGGGTGGGATGAATTATCTTTTTTATCTTTCTATTCAGACAGTACCGCTGGGTATTGCGGTGGCGCTGGAGTTCACCGGACCACTGGCGGTGGCGCTGTTCTCTTCTCGTCGCCCGGTAGATTTCGTCTGGGTTGTGCTGGCGGTTCTTGGTCTGTGGTTCCTGCTACCGCTGGGGCAAGACGTTTCCCATGTCGATTTAACCGGCTGTGCGCTGGCACTGGGGGCCGGGGCTTGTTGGGCTATTTACATTTTAAGTGGGCAACGCGCAGGAGCGGAACATGGCCCTGCGACGGTGGCAATTGGTTCGTTGATTGCAGCATTAATTTTCGTGCCAATTGGAGCGCTTCAGGCTGGTGAAGCACTCTGGCACTGGTCGGTTATTCCATTGGGTCTGGCTGTCGCTATTCTCTCGACCGCTCTGCCTTATTCGCTGGAAATGATTGCCCTCACCCGTTTGCCAACACGGACATTTGGTACGCTGATGAGCATGGAACCGGCGCTGGCTGCCGTTTCCGGGATGATTTTCCTCGGAGAAACACTGACACCCATACAGCTGCTGGCGCTCGGCGCTATCATCGCCGCTTCAATGGGGTCTACGCTGACAGTACGCAAAGAGAGCAAAATAAAAGAATTAGACATTAATTAAATTTACATTTCTGCATGGTTATGCATAACCATGCAGAATTTATCGCTACTTTTCCTCTACACCGTCTTTATATATCGAATTATGCAAAAGCATATTTATTCCGAAAATTCCTGGCGAGCAGATAAATAAGAATTGTTCTTATCAATATATCTAACTCATTGAATCTTTATTAGTTTTGTTTTTCACGCTTGTTACCACTATTAGTGTGATAGGAACAGCCAGAATAGCGGAACACATAGCCGGTGCTATACTTAGTCTCGTTAATTACTGGGACATAACATCAAGAGGATATGAAATTATGAGTACCGCTAAATTAGTTAAATCAAAAGCGACCAATCTGCTTTATACCCGCAACGATGTCTCCGACAGCGAGAAAAAAGCAACAGTAGAGTTGCTGAATCGCCAGGTTATCCAGTTTATTGATCTTTCTTTGATTACCAAACAAGCGCACTGGAACATGCGCGGCGCTAACTTCATTGCCGTACATGAAATGCTGGATGGCTTCCGCACCGCACTGATCGATCATCTGGATACCATGGCAGAACGTGCAGTGCAGCTGGGCGGTGTAGCTCTGGGGACCACTCAAGTTATCAACAGCAAAACCCCGCTGAAAAGTTACCCGCTGGACATCCACAACGTTCAGGATCACCTGAAAGAACTGGCTGACCGTTACGCAATCGTCGCTAATGACGTACGCAAAGCGATTGGCGAAGCGAAAGATGACGACACCGCAGATATCCTGACCGCCGCGTCTCGCGACCTGGATAAATTCCTGTGGTTTATCGAGTCTAACATCGAATAAATCCATCGCTGATGGTGCAGAACTTTAGTACCCGATAAAAGCGGCTTCCTGACAGGAGGCCGTTTTGTTTTGCAGCCCACCTCAACGCACTTATTTAGTGCATCCATCTGCTATCTCCAGCTGATTAAGTAAATTTTTTGTATCCACATCATCACACAATCGTTACATAAAGATTGTTTTTTCATCAGGTTTTACGCTAAATAATCACTGTGTTGAGTGCACAATTTTAGCGCACCAGATTGGTGCCCCAGAATGGTGCATCTTCAGGGTATTGCCCTATAAATCGTGCATCACGTTTTTGCCGCATCTCTAAAAATCAATGAGTTGCAAAACTGGCACGATTTTTTCATATATGTGAATGTCACGCAGGGGATCGTCCCGTGGATAGAAAAAAGGAAATGCTATGAAGTCTGTATTAAAAGTTTCACTGGCTGCACTGACCCTGGTTTTTGCGGTTTCTTCTCATGCCGCGGATAAAAAATTAGTTGTCGCGACGGATACCGCCTTCGTTCCGTTTGAATTTAAACAGGGCGATAAATATGTGGGCTTTGACGTTGATCTGTGGGCTGCCATCGCTAAAGAGCTGAAGCTGGATTACGAACTGAAGCCGATGGATTTCAGTGGGATCATTCCGGCACTGCAAACCAAAAACGTCGATCTGGCGCTGGCGGGCATTACCATCACCGACGAGCGTAAAAAAGCGATCGATTTCTCTGACGGCTACTACAAAAGCGGCCTGTTAGTGATGGTGAAAGCTAACAATAACGATGTGAAAAGCGTGAAAGATCTCGACGGGAAAGTGGTTGCTGTGAAGAGCGGTACTGGCTCCGTTGATTACGCGAAAGCAAACATCAAAACTAAAGATCTGCGTCAGTTCCCGAACATCGATAACGCCTATATGGAACTGGGCACCAACCGCGCAGACGCCGTTCTGCACGATACGCCAAACATTCTGTACTTCATCAAAACCGCCGGTAACGGTCAGTTCAAAGCGGTAGGTGACTCTCTGGAAGCGCAGCAATACGGTATTGCGTTCCCGAAAGGTTGCGACGAGCTGCGTGACAAAGTCAACGGCGCGTTGAAAACCCTGCGCGAGAACGGAACTTACAACGAAATCTACAAAAAATGGTTCGGTACTGAACCGAAATAATAACGCTACACCTGTAAAGCGCACTGGCAGTTCCCTCTCCCCTCTGGGGAGAGGATTAGGGTGAGGGGCGCAAACCCGCTCCGGGGCCATTAATTACCCTGAATTTGATTATTTACACCACGGTAACAGGAACAACATATGCAGTTTGACTGGAGTGCCATCTGGCCTGCCATTCCGCTTCTGATTGAAGGTGCCAAAATGACCCTGTGGATTTCGGTCCTCGGTCTGGCTGGCGGTCTGGTAATCGGATTGCTGGCAGGTTTTGCACGCACCTTCGGTGGTTGGATAGCCAACCACGTCGCGCTGGTCTTTATTGAAGTGATCCGCGGCACACCTATCGTCGTCCAGGTGATGTTTATCTATTTCGCCCTGCCGATGGCGTTTAACGACTTACGCATCGACCCATTTACTGCGGCGGTGGTCACCATCATGATCAACTCCGGCGCGTACATTGCGGAAATCACGCGTGGTGCGGTGCTGTCTATTCACAAAGGTTTTCGTGAAGCAGGACTGGCGCTCGGTCTTTCACGTTGGGAAACCATTCGCTACATCATTTTACCGCTGGCACTGCGTCGTATGCTGCCGCCGCTGGGTAACCAGTGGATCATCAGCATTAAAGACACCTCGCTGTTTATTGTTATCGGCGTGGCGGAACTGACCCGTCAGGGGCAAGAAATTATTGCCGGTAACTTCCGCGCCCTTGAGATCTGGAGCGCCGTGGCGGTGTTCTATCTGATTATTACCCTGGTGCTGAGCTTTATTCTGCGTCGTCTGGAAAGAAGGATGAAAATCCTGTGATTGAATTTAAAAACGTCTCCAAGCACTTTGGCCCAACCCAGGTGCTGCACAATATCGATTTGAACATTGCCCAGGGCGAAGTCGTGGTGATTATCGGGCCGTCCGGTTCCGGTAAATCGACCCTGCTGCGCTGCATCAACAAACTGGAAGAAATCACCTCCGGCGATCTGATTGTCGATGGCCTGAAGGTTAACGATCCGAAAGTTGACGAGCGCCTGATTCGCCAGGAAGCAGGTATGGTGTTCCAGCAGTTTTACCTCTTCCCGCATCTGACGGCGCTGGAAAACGTCATGTTTGGTCCGCTACGCGTGCGTGGCGCGAACAAAGAAGAGGCGGAAAAACTGGCGCGTGAGCTGCTGGCGAAAGTCGGTCTGGCAGAACGTGCACATCACTACCCTTCCGAACTTTCTGGTGGTCAACAGCAGCGTGTGGCGATTGCCCGCGCGCTGGCGGTGAAGCCGAAAATGATGCTGTTTGATGAACCGACTTCCGCTCTTGACCCGGAACTGCGCCATGAAGTGCTGAAGGTTATGCAGGATCTGGCTGAAGAAGGGATGACGATGGTGATCGTGACCCACGAAATCGGTTTTGCCGAGAAAGTAGCTTCGCGGCTGATCTTTATCGACAAAGGCCGGATTGCGGAAGATGGCAATCCGCAGGTGTTGATCAAGAACCCGCCGAGCCAGCGCTTGCAGGAATTTTTGCAGCACGTCTCTTAATAAGACACATTGCCTGATGCGCTACGCTTATCAGGCCTACAGGATATCTGGCAACTTATTAAAATTGCATGAACTTGTAGGACGGATAAGGCGTTCACGCCGCATCCGGCAAAAAAGCCCGCACGTTGTCAGCAATCTGCTTAATATCCCTTCCTCCCTTTCACCCGAAAGGGAGGCACACCAGATTCCTCTCATTTAAAATCGCCCCGTTACTTTATTCGTACCCCTTATAATGGGGTGTTAGCCAGCCAGACCCGGCATGATTACTGCCCCCAGTCGTCC
Organism: Shigella sp. FC1661; assembly: GCF_001712525.1. Lineage (NCBI taxonomy): Bacteria > Pseudomonadati > Pseudomonadota > Gammaproteobacteria > Enterobacterales > Enterobacteriaceae > Shigella > Shigella sp. FC1661. The sequence continues at coordinate 114 of NZ_MDGW01000266.1, read as the reverse complement.
ATGATCCGGGGGGGTGATGTCACCGGGTCTGGTGGGGCGCTGGTAACCGCTAATAGGGGTCAGGTCAGGCACTTTTGCCGGGACCGTCTGTAACGTGGATGCCGGTACCTGCTC
>NZ_MDGW01000254.1:0-2537 GCF_001712525.1 Shigella sp. FC1661 | reverse complement strand
CGCCACGGCCCACGAGCGGACGCCGCAGCAGGAGCGCCAGAAGGCCGCCAGAGAGGCCGAGCGCGGCCGTGAGGCTTGGACGCTAGGGCAGGGCATGAAAAGCCCGTAGCGGGCTGCTACGGGCGTCTGACGCGGTGGAAAGGGGGAGGGGATGTTGTCTACATGGCTCTGCTGTAGTGAGTGGGTTGCGCTCCGGCAGCGGTCCTGATCAATCGTCACCCTTTCTCGGTCCTTCAACGTTCCTGACAACGAGCCTCCTTTTCGCCAATCCATCGACAATCACCGCGAGTCCCTGCTCGAACGCTGCGTCCGGACCGGCTTCGTCGAAGGCGTCTATCGCGGCCCGCAACAGCGGCGAGAGCGGAGCCTGTTCAACGGTGCCGCCGCGCTCGCCGGCATCGCTGTCGCCGCCTGCTCCTCAAGCACGGCCCCAACAGTGAAGTAGCTGATTGTCATCAGCGCATTGACGGCGTCCCCGGCCGAAAAACCCGCCTCGCAGAGGAAGCGAAGCTGCGCGTCGGCCGTTTCCATCTGCGGTGCGCCCGGTCGCGTGCCGGCATGGATGCGCGCGCCATCGCGGTAGGCGAGCAGCGCCTGCCTGAAGCTGCGGGCATTCCCGATCAGAAATGAGCGCCAGTCGTCGTCGGCTCTCGGCACCGAATGCGTATGATTCTCCGCCAGCATGGCTTCGGCCAGTGCGTCGAGCAGCGCCCGCTTGTTCCTGAAGTGCCAGTAAAGCGCCGGCTGCTGAACCCCCAACCGTTCCGCCAGTTTGCGTGTCGTCAGACCGTCTACGCCGACCTCGTTCAACAGGTCCAGGGCGGCACGGATCACTGTATTCGGCTGCAACTTTGTCATGCTTGACACTTTATCACTGATAAACATAATATGTCCACCAACTTATCAGTGATAAAGAATCCGCGCGTTCAATCGGACCAGCGGAGGCTGGTCCGGAGGCCAGACGTGAAACCCAACAGACCCCTGATCGTAATTCTGAGCACTGTCGCGCTCGACGCTGTCGGCATCGGCCTGATTATGCCGGTGCTGCCGGGCCTCCTGCGCGATCTGGTTCACTCGAACGACGTCACCGCCCACTATGGCATTCTGCTGGCGCTGTATGCGTTGATGCAATTTGCCTGCGCACCTGTGCTGGGCGCGCTGTCGGATCGTTTCGGGCGGCGGCCGGTCTTGCTCGTCTCGCTGGCCGGCGCTGCTGTCGACTACGCCATCATGGCGACGGCGCCTTTCCTTTGGGTTCTCTATATCGGGCGGATCGTGGCCGGCATCACCGGGGCGACTGGGGCGGTAGCCGGCGCTTATATTGCCGATATCACTGATGGCGATGAGCGCGCGCGGCACTTCGGCTTCATGAGCGCCTGTTTCGGGTTCGGGATGGTCGCGGGACCTGTGCTCGGTGGGCTGATGGGCGGTTTCTCCCCCCACGCTCCGTTCTTCGCCGCGGCAGCCTTGAACGGCCTCAATTTCCTGACGGGCTGTTTCCTTTTGCCGGAGTCGCACAAAGGCGAACGCCGGCCGTTACGCCGGGAGGCTCTCAACCCGCTCGCTTCGTTCCGGTGGGCCCGGGGCATGACCGTCGTCGCCGCCCTGATGGCGGTCTTCTTCATCATGCAACTTGTCGGACAGGTGCCGGCCGCGCTTTGGGTCATTTTCGGCGAGGATCGCTTTCACTGGGACGCGACCACGATCGGCATTTCGCTTGCCGCATTTGGCATTCTGCATTCACTCGCCCAGGCAATGATCACCGGCCCTGTAGCCGCCCGGCTCGGCGAAAGGCGGGCACTCATGCTCGGAATGATTGCCGACGGCACAGGCTACATCCTGCTTGCCTTCGCGACACGGGGATGGATGGCGTTCCCGATCATGGTCCTGCTTGCTTCGGGTGGCATCGGAATGCCGGCGCTGCAAGCAATGTTGTCCAGGCAGGTGGATGAGGAACGTCAGGGGCAGCTGCAAGGCTCACTGGCGGCGCTCACCAGCCTGACCTCGATCGTCGGACCCCTCCTCTTCACGGCGATCTATGCGGCTTCTATAACAACGTGGAACGGGTGGGCATGGATTGCAGGCGCTGCCCTCTACTTGCTCTGCCTGCCGGCGCTGCGTCGCGGGCTTTGGAGCGGCGCAGGGCAACGAGCCGATCGCTGATCGTGGAAACGATAGGCCTATGCCATGCGGGTCAAGGCGACTTCCGGCAAGCTATACGCGCCCTAGGAGTGCGGTTGGAACGTTGGCCCAGCCAGATACTCCCGATCACGAGCAGGACGCCGATGATTTGAAGCGCACTCAGCGTCTGATCCAAGAACAACCATCCTAGCAACACGGCGGTCCCCGGGCTGAGAAAGCCCAGTAAGGAAACAACTGTAGGTTCGAGTCGCGAGATCCCCCGGAACCAAAGGAAGTAGGTTAAACCCGCTCCGATCGGCACTGTTGCAAATAGTCGGTGGTGATAAACTTATCATCCCCTTTTGCTGATGGAGCTGCACATGAACCCATTCAAAGGCCGGCATTTTCAGCGTGAC
>NZ_MDGW01000253.1:0-2552 GCF_001712525.1 Shigella sp. FC1661 | reverse complement strand
TTAATGCCATTTTCAAGAGCAAGTTTTGAGATGGATATCCCGGGTTCACAGGAGGCAGCAACGAGCTGCTGTTTAAATTCGGGAGGATAATTAGGGCAGCCTTTTCGCCTGCCGGGATTCACATTTTTCTGCATATCTGACACTTTGGTTCCCACTACTTATTTGGTGGACACCACTTTGTCTAATTCGTCAGATTCTGACCAGACGGTTCAGGCTGTACGCTTACAATTAATCGAAGAAGCCAAATTAAAAATAGCGATTACGAAATGCCACCCCAATTCAGGGATGGCGCGAGTAGAGGGCGAGTTATTCAAAATTGCACGGCATCGCTGGAAGCAGAGCCGATAGCGTGGCGATATCGCTACGTGAAAAAAGGTGTTATGGACTCTCAGGGGGAGTTGTGGGTTGGTGACTGGAAATATGTACCGAAAAAAGAGGATTGTAACGACAGGCCGAACTATGAAATTCAGGCCTTATTCACTGCCCCACCAGTCCCGGTTACATCAAAAGAACTGGTTAAAGCTGTGCACTTTTATGAACAACTAAAACGCGAAAATCCACCAGCATCCGGCAACCAGATTAATGGGTTAACTATGTCGGTTAAACGACCAGCCAACTGAAAAAGCGGAAACCTGATTATAGGTTGCCAGATAAGGCAATAAGCTACCTGGCGCGGAACGGACTGATAAGTATGGGGAATGTTTTACGATGAGTATTTAGACTAAAGAGTTTGTAACGCTATGTAAGTGATTTTTTCTGGTTTAGATATTTATATGTCCGGCCAAATTGAGGTGTGTTTAAATGTTATTGCACATTGATTGTAGGGGGAATAATGAAAAACGCATTGCAGTTTTTGTTTGTTGCGTTCTGGTTGTTCGCATCATGTATGCCCATCATCTTCACAGCAAGGTATATGGAAAAAATTGATGTTTTGATATTAATGTTTGGACATATAAATGCCCTTTTTTTAGGGGTGTTCATGGCGGTCATGTGCATTGAATACTGGCGGTAAATACAGCGAACGCTATTGGTTTAGTTGGATATTTACTGTGCCGGACAAAAACGGTTTGCAGGGAAATCTTAGTTAAGTAGAATGACTGCGGGTGCTTGAGGCTATCTGTCTCAGGCATGAACACCAAAAGGCAGATAGAGAAAAGCCCCAGTTAACATTACGCGTCCTGCAAGACGCTTAACATTAATCTGAGGCTCAATCCATGCTGAACACATGTAGGTTAGCCTCTTACGTGCCGAAAGGCAAGGAGAAGCAGGCTATGAAGCAGCAAAAGGCGATGTTAATCGCCCTTATCGTCATCTGTTTAACCGTCATAGTGACGGCACTGGTAACGAGGAAAGACCTCTGCGAGGTACGAATCCGAACCGGCCAGACGGAGGTCGCTGTCTTCACAGCTTACGAACCTGAGGAGTAAGAGACCCGGCGGGGGAGAAATCCCTCGCCACCGCTGATGTGTCAGGCATCCTCAACGCACCCGCACTTAACCCGCTTCGGCGGGTTTTGTTTTTTCTGGTCGTTCTGGTTTACAATCCATCCGTCAGCCTGAACAACTGGCACCTGCTGCGCCAGCAGAGAAAACAGATGGCGCACGATACCAAATTTTACAATTCGGATAACTCTGCCGCCCCTGCCAGCAGGCACGGGCGGCGTTCTCATGCATTCAAATCTGACTGGTATCAGCACGACCCCTGCACCGAAGAACAGGCTGAATGGCTGATTCAGCGCTACCGCAGACACGGATACGAGATTAAGAAAGCCCTCAGTCTCGATTATCGTCACTGGATAATCTTCGTCAGGCTCCCTTATTCCGAACGGCCACCGCGTCCGTCCTGCACATTCCAGCAACGGATCTGGAGGTAATGTGCGGGTATTACTTCGACCTGTTCTGGTTCCGGAACTCGGGCTGGTGGTCCTTAAGCCAGGCCGTGAATCCATGCCGGTATTCCACAATACCCGGGTACTGGTGGAGCCGGAACCGAAAAGCATGCGTAATCTGCCGTCCGGGGTCGTTCCTGCCGTTCGCCAGCCGCTAGTGGAAGACAAAACATTGCTGCCGTTTTTCAGTAACGCACGGGTGATTCGTGCTGCTGGTGGTGCTGGTGCATTGTCTGACTGGCTGTTGCGCCATATTAAATCCTGCCAGTGGCCACACGGCGATTATAATCACAGCGAAACCGTCATTCACCGTTATGGTACCGGCGCAATGGTGTTGTGCTGGCACTGCGACAACCAGTTGCGTGACCAGACATCCGAATCACTCGAGCAACTTGCTCATCAAAACCTGTCAGCATGGATGATTGACGTCATCGGTCACGCAATAAGCGTAAGCGTACAGCCTGAACCGTCTGGTCAGAATCTGACGAATTAGACAAAGTGGTGTCCACCAAATAAGTAGTGGGAACCAAAGTGTCAGATATGCAGAAAAATGTGAATCCCGGCAGGCGAAAAGGCTGCCCTAATTATCCTCCCGAATTTAAACAGCAGCTCGTTGCTGCCTCCTGTGAACCCGGGATATCCATCTCAAAACTTGCTCTTGAAA
>NZ_MDGW01000252.1:0-2572 GCF_001712525.1 Shigella sp. FC1661 | reverse complement strand
GTCCTAAAGTGCCTTCAGGAACAGATAATCGGGAAGCGCCTTCACTGATCGAAAGCTGATTTTCAGGAACCGTTTTGACGGCTTCGGCTTTAAACTCCGTAGAGTAACGTTGGGTTTTTCTGCTCATTATTGGCTCCTTCTGATGCCATTCTATTTCAGGAAGGAGTGTCCGTTAAACTCAGGCTACCTCAACTCTCGTCTGGGGAATATCTCCCCGGCAGCCTTCAGGATAAAATATTATCAGATGACTGCTTAGAAAAAGAACAAATGGTGGTGTCCGCTATTGCCAGTACACCTCAAGCTTCTTACCATATTTGAAATAAAGCTCAATAGCGCAAATTTTTTGTTCTTCAGTAAACATGTTTCATCTTCTGAGAGTCCAGGAAATCGTCCGCATCCCCATTACCGTCTTATATCACTGGCGCTGACATGTGCTCATTGATGAAGTGAATCTGAATGACATGTTTTGCCATATCAACGCCAACCGGTGTATATTTCATTTGTGGAGTCTCCAGTCTGAGGACGCTTTATGCATCCCGTATTGGGCAGTATGATGCCGGAAAGCTGCGAGGCTCCACACCTGCCAGTTTCACCCTTTTAACCATCATACTACTCCGTGTTTAATTGTGTGGGATGCGTTCATTACATTTTAACAGTGTCACCCCGTCGGCCACGAAAGATAAACAGGTGACCAGAAAAGGGATCTTCATCCAGCACATGCTATATCTTGAACGTAACAACCTGACCCTCCGCACCCGCATCAAGCGGCTGGCACGTAAAACAATCTGCTTCTCGCGTTCCGTGGAAATCCACGAAAAGTCATCGGCTCCTTCATTGAAAAACACATATTCTACTGATTGGAAGCGCCACCCGAAAAAGTATCGTTTTTTTACAGTAAACTTCATTTAGCCGACTATAATGTAAAAAAATAAATTTTTTACCAAAATATAATATAAGGAAGTAATATGCTTACACAAACTATATTCCCTTGTCTTCCCAAAAAACAAGAAAATATCATCCCTGAAGTATCAAATACTATATTAGTATCTTCTACTGTTACTACAGATGGATGTACTGTTTTTAATAAACAAAAACAGCTATATACGAATTGCAAATACCTGCTACCAACCGAACGAAAAAGTTGAAATTCACAGCTACAGAAATACAATGGTTGACAAAGATAAATGAAGCCGGAATTGATGAAAAACAAAGCCAACGGTATTCTGATTTCTGAAGTTAATTTCAGGCTCGTTTAAGCTCTATTTTCAAAAAAATATATTAGGGTTTGTTACTAATAACTTCTGAAAACAGAAAAAAATAGAGCAGTAATTCTATTTCAGAGAGGAGTAACTCCATCTATCCTCGATACGTACTGAACGTTATCGTGATATATTCATCATGCTTTCTTCACCATTATTCGAGTACAGGGAGAGACGCAATGACCTTAAATACCTTTTTATGGCTGAATTACCATTCTCAGGAATAACAGCAGACTCCTTCTCATAGACGGCTTAGGGGGAAAGCAATACCCGGAGAAAGGGTACAAAGCAAACTGTTTTAAAATTAATAAGCTATATTCTATTTCACTAGAATTCTTATCGTTGATAAGAAATTTTAGTTATAATGATTAAATCAACCAATATACAGGCAATCGGTTCTGGTATTATGCATCAAATAAACAATATATACTCGTTAACTCCATTTCCTTTACCTATGGAACTGACTCCATCTTGTAATGAATTTTATTTAAAAGCCTGGAGTGAATGGGAAAGGAACGGTACCCCAGGCGAGCAACGCAATATCGCCTTCAATAGGCTGAAAATATGTTTACAAAATCAAGAGGCAGAATTAAATTTATCTGAGTTAGATTTAAAAACATTACCAGATTTACCGCCTCAGATAACAACACTGGAAATAAGAAAAAACCTATTAACACATCTCCCTGATTTACCACCAATGCTTAAGGTAATACATGCTCAATTTAATCAACTGGAAAGCTTACCTGCCTTACCCGAGACGTTAGAAGAGCTTAATGCGGGTGATAACAAGATAAAAGAATTACCATTTCTTCCTGAAAATCTAACTCATTTACGGGTTCATAATAACCGATTGCATATTCTGCCACTATTGCCACCGGAACTAAAATTACTGGTAGTTTCTGGAAACAGATTAGACAGCATTCCCCCCTTTCCAGATAAGCTTGAAGGGCTGGCTCTGGCTAATAATTTTATAGAACAACTACCGGAATTACCTTTTAGTATGAACAGGGCTGTGCTAATGAATAATAATCTGACAACACTTCCGGAAAGTGTCCTGAGATTAGCTCAGAATGCCTTCGTAAATGTTGCAGGTAATCCACTGTCTGGCCATACCATGCGTACACTACAACAAATAACCACCGGACCAGATTATTCTGGTCCTCGAATATTTTTCTCTATGGGAAGTTCTGCCACAATTTCCGCTCCAGAACACTCCCTGGCTGATGCCGTGACAGCATGGTTCCCGGAAAACAAACAATCTGATGTATCACAGATATGGCATGCTTTTGAACATGAAGAGCATGCCAACACCT
>NZ_MDGW01000251.1:0-2623 GCF_001712525.1 Shigella sp. FC1661 | reverse complement strand
AATAACGCGTAATCATCAGTGCCGCTCAATGTGGCAACTGTTGAAAAAAGTTCGCCATTTTATGGAAACCGTCAGCCCATTCCCCGGAGGCAAACATGGGCTGGCAAAAGTGTAGCGGTATTAAGCGCAGCTATTTAGATTATTGCCGCATTTTCTCCACCACGATCAGAGCCGAAAAAAGATAATTTTTTTCCAACTGCCACCCGGCGTAATGCGTTTTCACCAATGTTACCCCACCTATTGCGGCAAAAGGTAATGTCTTCAATCGATAGAAGTTTCTGGTAATCTACTGGTATTTGAGGTTTTCCATGACTACCGTTACTGTTCATTGTCCGCGCTGTAATTCCGATGAAGTTTATCGACATGGCCGTAGTTGTTCCCGGCATGAGCGTTTCCGTTGTCGCTCATGTAAACGTGTTTTCCAGCTCACTTACTCTTATGAAGCCAGAAAACTCGGCGTTAAGGAGCAGATCGTTGAAATGGCACATAACGGCGCAGGGGGCTGTTATACCGCCAGAACACTGAAAATCGGCATTAATACCGTCATACGGACATTAAAAAGCTCTCGCCCCGGCGGATAACATCTGCGCCAGTCGCTCACGCTGATGTTGCCCTTATCTGTGAACTTGATGAGCAGTGGCGCTTCGTTGGCAGCAAGGCGCAACAACACTGGCCCTGGTATGCGTACAACACTAAAACTGGCGGTGTGTTGGCTTACACTTGCGGGCCACGGAATGATGAGACCTGTCGGGAACTGTTAGCCCTGTTGACTCCGTTCTGTATCGGCATGGTGACCAGCGATGACTGGGGCAGCTACGCCAGAGAAGTGCCGGAGGAGAAACACCTGACCGGCAAAATCTTCACGCAACGTATGAACGTAACAACCTGACCCTCCGCCCCCGCATCAAGCGGCTGGCACGTAAAACAATCTGCTTCTCGCGTTCCGTGGAAATCCACGAAAAAGTCATCGGTTCCTTCATTGAAAAGCACATATTCTAATGATTGGAAGTACTACCCGGCAAAACTCATTCAGTACATTCCAGTGATTCAGGATATAGTTGAACGCCTTTACCATTTCAGCATGGTTTGACAAAGTTTTCCTCTGGAGCTTTATCCAGTCATACAAGGACTTCATTCGCGGCACACATTTCGCCTGCCTTACCGCAAGCCGTTTTTCTGCCGGCCTCCCTCGTATTAAATGTGTATCGTTTTTTTACAGTAATTTTAATTTATCATTCTATAATAGGAATAAATGAGCTTGGCTAAAATATGATGTAAAACAAATATACTTACTCGGATTACATTTCCTTGCTCACTGGAATGTTGAATTCAGTGTTATTATTGACTGCAGTCACAATAAAAAAAGAATTCCATAGAAAACCTCAATAAATAAATTACAACTAACTTCTGTTATGTGTAAAATGGAAACTATTAAAACTTAATATCGGAAATGGTAAGTGAAATTTGTATAAATATACAATTTTAAATATTTATTCTCACAAATATAAGGTTGCCCTAGCATTATGTTCTCTGTAAATAATACACACTCATCAGTTTCTTGCTCCCCCTCTATTAACTCAAACTCAACCAGTAATGAACATTATCTGAGAATCCTGACTGAATGGGAAAAGAACTCTTCTCCCGGGGAAGAGCGAGGCATTGCTTTTAACAGACTCTCCCAGTGCTTTCAGAATCAAGAAGCAGTATTAAATTTATCAGACCTAAATTTGACGTCTCTTCCCGAATTACCAAACCATATTTCTGCTTTGATTGTAGAAAATAATAAATTAACATCATTGCCAAAGCTGCCTGCATTTCTCAAAGAACTTAATGCTGATAATAACAGGCTTTCTGTGATACCAGAACTTCCTGAGTCATTAACAACTTTAAGTGTTCGTTCTAATCAACTGGAAAACCTTCCTGTTTTGCCAAACCATTTAACATCATTATTTGTTGAAAATAACAGGCTATATAACTTACCGGCTCTTCCCGAAAAATTGAAATTTTTACATGTTTATTATAACAGGCTGACAACATTACCCGACTTACCGGATAAACTGGAAATTCTCTGTGCTCAGCGCAATAATCTGGTTACTTTTCCTCAATTTTCTGATAGAAACAATATCAGACAAAAGGAATATTATTTTCATTTTAATCAGATAACCACTCTTCCGGAGAGTTTTTCACAATTAGATTCAAGTTACAGGATTAATATTTCAGGGAATCCATTGTCGACTCGCGTTCTGCAATCCCTGCAAAGATTAACCTCTTCGCCGGACTACCACGGCCCGCAGATTTACTTCTCCATGAGTGACGGACAACAGAATACACTCCATCGCCCCCTGGCTGATGCCGTGACAGCATGGTTCCCGGAAAACAAACAATCTGATGTATCACAGATATGGCATGCTTTTGAACATGAAGAGCACGCCAACACCTTTTCCGCGTTCCTTGACCGCCTTTCCGATACCGTCTCTGCACGCAATACCTCCGGATTCCGTGAACAGGTCGCTGCATGGCTGGAAAAACTCAGTGCCTCTGCGGAGCTTCGACAGCAGTCTTTCGCTGTTGCTGCTGATGCCACTGAGAGCTGTGAGGACCGTGTCGCGCTCACATGGAACAA
>NZ_MDGW01000250.1:0-2665 GCF_001712525.1 Shigella sp. FC1661 | reverse complement strand
CAGGTACCGGCATCCACGTTACAGACGGTCCCGGCAAAAGTGCCTGACCTGACCCCTATTAGCGGTTACCAGCGCCCCACCAGACCCGGTGACATCACCTCCCGGATCATGGACGACTGGGGGCAGTAATCATGCCGGGTCTGGCTGGCTAACACCCCATTATAAGGGGTACGAATAAAGTAACGGGGGATGGACATTTTTATTTCGAAAAAGATGCGCAATTTCATTTTATTAGCGCAAACCAATAATATTGCCCGGGCGGCAGAAAAAATCCATATGACGGCTTCGCCATTTGGTAAAAGCATTGCCGCGCTGGAAGAACAAATTGGCTATACGCTATTTACCCGCAAAGATAATAATATCAGCCTCAATAAAGCCGGTCAGGAACTGTATCAAAAACTGTTCCCGGTTTATCAACGACTTTCTGCGATTGATAATGAAATCCATAACTCAGGGCGTCGTTCACGAGAAATTGTGATTGGCATAGATAATACTTATCCGACAATTATTTTCGATCAGTTGATTAGTCTCGGAGATAAGTATGAAGGCGTGACCGCCCAGCCAGTTGAGTTCAGCGAAAACGGCGTTATCGATAATCTTTTTGACCGTCAGTTAGATTTTATTATCTCCCCACAGCATGTATCTGCACGAGTTCAGGAACTGGAAAACCTGACTATCAGTGAATTACCACCGCTGCGATTGGGCTTTCTCGTTTCTCGCCGTTATGAAGAGCGTCAAGAGCAAGAGCTGCTTCAGGAGCTGCCCTGGCTACAAATGCGCTTTCAAAACCGGGCTAACTTCGAAGCAATGATTGATGCGAATATGCGACCTTGTGGGATCAATCCCACCATTATTTATCGTCCCTACAGTTTTATGGCCAAAATCAGCGCCGTGGAGCGCGGACATTTTCTGACGGTGATCCCGCATTTTGCCTGGCGACTGGTGAATCCGGCAACGCTGAAATATTTTGATGCGCCGCACAGGCCGATGTATATGCAGGAATATCTTTATTCAATCAGAAATCATCGTTATACCGCCACGATGCTTCAGCATATTGCTGAAGATCGTGACGGGACAAACCATTAACCCAGCATCGAGCCGGTTGCAATTAAATTACGGTGTAAGTCGAAGACGTGGCTAAGATCGTGGTGAATATGTCCGCCGGGCGCATTTTCCAGATAGCGATGCAGATAATCCCGATACATAGGATGTGCACAATTATCAATGATAGTGCGGGCGCGTTGAAGCGGGGAAAGACCGCGCAGATCGGCGATCCCTTGTTCGGTGATGATCACTTTGACGCTGTGTTCGCTGTGATCAACATGGCTGCACATTGGCACGACGGTTGAGATCTTGCCTTCTTTAGCAATCGACGGAGCCATAAAGATCGACAGATACGCGTTGCGTTCAAAATCACCGCTGCCGCCGATGCCGTTCATCAGATCGACCCCGGCTACGTGCGTTGAATTTGCATGCCCGTAAATATCAAACTCTAGGCCGACGTTCAGAGCGATGACGCCCAGACGACGGATGATTTCCGGGTTATTGGAAATCTCCTGCGGACGCAACACAATGCGGCTGGCAAAGTAATCCATATTGTCGTAAATCTTGCGCAGGGAATCGGCCGAGATTGTCAGGCTGGAGGCGCTGGCCCCGCTGATTTTGTCGGTTTCCAGTAAATGCACCACCGATTCCTGTAGCACTTCCGAATACATCATGAACGGAGGAATTTCCGGGTTTTCCCCCAGACGCGCCATTACCGCATTATTGATATTGCCCACGCCACTTTGCAGCGGCAGAAATTCCGGCGGAATACGCCCATGCGCCATTTCCTGCAATAAGAACGTGACCACGTTATCGGCAATCTGCTGGCACATGGGATTTTGCTTATCCAGCATATTACCGGCGTCGGGCAAGTTGGTTTCTACGACGGCGACAATCTTTTTCGGATCGATTTGCACATAGCGGGTACCGACGCGATCCATTGCATGGAAGATCGACACGCTATTGCGCCGCGGTGGCGCGCCAGGAATCACAATATCTGCCAGTTCTGCAACGCGCGGATCGTGATAGTGATTAAGTTCAATGATCACTTTCTTCGCTCGCAGCAGCCAGGTCGGCGCATTACCGATCCCGCTGGTTAACCAGACTCGACCATCCGGTGCCAGTGCCGATGCTTCAATGACGGCAACATCAATGTCGCCGAAGAAACCGTAATTGACCATTTGCGCCACTTCGCTCAAATGCAGGTCAACGAAACTCACCGCGCCCTGATTGATCTTTTTACGTAAACCGGACGGGTAATGACTCCAACTTATTGATAGTGTTTTATGTTCAGATAATGCCCGATGACTTTGTCATGCAGCTCCACCGATTTTGAGAACGACAGCGACTTCCGTCCCAGCCGTGCCAGGTGCTGCCTCAGATTCAGGTTATGCCGCTCAATTCGCTGCGTATATCGCTTGCTGATTACGTGCAGCTTTCCCTTCAGGCGGGATTCATACAGTGGCCAGCCATCCGTCATCCATATCACCACGTCAAAGGGTGACAGCAAGCTCATAAGACGCCCCAGCGTCGCCATAGTGCGTTCACCGAATACGTGCGCAACAACCGTCTTCCGGAGCCTGTCATACGCGTAAAACAGCCAGCGCTGGCGCGATTTAGC
>NZ_MDGW01000249.1:0-2705 GCF_001712525.1 Shigella sp. FC1661 | reverse complement strand
TGAACTTTAATCAGGGGCACCCCTTTCCTCTTTGTTTTCCGATCCACATTCACCGGATAAATTTTATTCTCCAGTGTTATATACTATAGGGGGGTATGCATTGACATATAGCATACCCTATAGTATATTGCGTGCAGATAATGAGGTGCGAAATGCCCAGTACTCCGGAAGAGAAGAAAAAGGTCCTTACTCGAGTTCGTCGTATTCGAGGGCAGATTGATGCTCTGGAACGGTCGCTGGAGGGTGATGCCGAATGCCGTGCCATACTCCAACAGATCGCTGCCGTTCGGGGCGCGGCTAATGGGCTGATGGCAGAAGTGCTTGAAAGCCATATCCGGGAAACGTTTGACCGAAATGACTGCTACAGCCGCGAAGTCAGCCAATCCGTTGACGACACTATTGAACTGGTTCGAGCCTATCTTAAATAGCTGAATCTATTACCATATTGAGGAAGAGCGAGAGATGAAATCACGTGCTGCCGTTGCATTTGCTCCCGGTAAACCGCTGGAAATCGTTGAAATTGACGTTGCACCACCGAAAAAAGGTGAAGTGCTGATTAAAGTCACCCATACCGGCGTTTGCCATACCGACGCATTTACCCTCTCCGGGGATGACCCGGAAGGTGTATTCCCGGTGGTTCTCGGTCACGAAGGGGCCGGCGTTGTGGTTGAAGTCGGTGAAGGCGTAACCAGCGTCAAACCTGGCGACCATGTGATCCCGCTTTACACCGCGGAGTGCGGCGAGTGTGAGTTCTGTCGTTCTGGCAAAACTAACCTCTGTGTTGCGGTTCGCGAAACCCAGGGTAAAGGCTTGATGCCAGACGGCACCACCCGTTTTTCTTACAACGGGCAGCCGCTTTATCACTACATGGGGTGCTCTACATTCAGTGAATACACCGTGGTCGCGGAAGTGTCTCTGGCCAAAATTAATCCAGAAGCAAACCATGAACACGTCTGCCTGCTGGGCTGTGGCGTGACCACCGGTATTGGCGCGGTGCACAACACAGCTAAAGTCCAGCCAGGTGATTCTGTTGCCGTGTTTGGTCTTGGCGCGATTGGTCTGGCAGTGGTTCAGGGCGCGCGTCAGGCGAAAGCGGGACGGATTATCGCTATTGATACGAACCCGAAGAAATTCGATCTGGCGCGTCGCTTCGGTGCTACCGACTGCATTAACCCGAATGACTACGACAAACCGATTAAAGATGTCCTGCTGGATATCAACAAATGGGGTATCGACCATACCTTTGAATGCATCGGTAACGTCAACGTGATGCGTGCGGCGCTGGAAAGTGCGCACCGCGGCTGGGGTCAGTCGGTGATCATCGGGGTCGCGGGTTCTGGTCAGGAAATCTCCACCCGTCCATTCCAGTTGGTCACTGGTCGCGTATGGAAAGGTTCCGCGTTTGGCGGCGTGAAAGGTCGTTCCCAGTTACCGGGCATGGTTGAAGATGCGATGAAAGGTGATATCGATCTGGAACCGTTTGTCACGCATACCATGAGCCTTGATGAAATTAATGACGCCTTCGACCTGATGCATGAAGGCAAATCCATTCGAACCGTAATTCGTTACTGATTTCCCGCAGGTATACCCCGTCCACTTCAGACGGGGTTCTTAATACTCTCCCCGGGCAGCCGTCCGGGGGATTAACCGTGAGATAATGACTGATGGAACTCATTGAAAAACATGCCAGCTTTGGCGGCTGGCAAAATGTGTATCGGCATTATTCCCAATCATTGAAATGTGAAATGAATGTCGGCGTCTATCTCCCGCCAAAAGCCGCAAGTGAAAAATTACCGGTGCTGTACTGGCTTTCGGGCCTGACCTGCAATGAGCAGAATTTCATTACTAAATCGGGGATGCAGCGTTACGCGGCTGAGCACAACATTATTATTGTTGCGCCGGACACCAGTCCGCGAGGCAGTCATGTCGCAGATGCCGACCGTTACGATCTCGGGCAAGGTGCCGGGTTTTACCTGAACGCGACGCAAGCGCCGTGGAATGAACATTACAAAATGTATGACTATATCCGCAACGAGCTGCCGGATTTAGTGATGCATCATTTTCCGGCAACGGCCAAAAAGTCTATCTCTGGTCATTCTATGGGCGGGCTGGGCGCGCTGGTGCTGGCGTTACGTAACCCAGATGAATATGTCAGCGTCTCGGCGTTTTCGCCCATTGTCTCCCCATCGCAAGTACCGTGGGGACAGCAAGCCTTTGCCGCATATCTTGGTGAAAATAAAGATGCCTGGTTGGATTACGATCCGGTGAGTCTTATTTCACAAGGTCAACGCGTTGCGGAAATCATGGTTGATCAGGGGTTGAGTGATGATTTTTACGCGGAACAGCTGCGGACTCCAAATCTTGAAAAGATCTGCCAGGAGATGAATATCAAGACGTTGGTAATGACTCCAACTTACTGATAGTGTTTTATGTTCAGATAATGCCCGATGACCTTGTCATGCAGCTCCACCGATTTTGAGAACGACAGTGACTTCCGTCCCAGCCTTGCCAGATGTTGTCTCAGATTCAGATTATGTCGCTCAATGCGCTGAGTGTAACGCTTGCTGATAACGTGCAGCTTTCCCTTCAGGCGTGATTCATACAGCGGCCAGCCATCCGTCATCCATACCACGACCTCAAAGGCCGACAGCAGGCTCAGAAGACGCTCCAGTGTGGCCAGAGTGCGTTCACCGAAGACGTGCGCC
>NZ_MDGW01000248.1:0-2711 GCF_001712525.1 Shigella sp. FC1661 | reverse complement strand
CACATCCCGGAGAAGTTTTTTAAGATGGTGAGGTACTTCGGGTTCCTTGCCAACCGGGTGTGTGGAGAGAAGCTGCCGCAGGTGTACCGTGCTCTGGGGATGGATAAACAGGAACCAGTGGCGAAAGTGTGCTATGCACAAATGGTGAAACAGTTCCTGAGTCGTGACTCGTTCGAATGCGTGCTGTGTGGCGGCCGGATGGTATACCGCCGGGCCATCGCGGGACTGAATGTGGAGGGGCTGAAGAAAAACGCGCGGGATATCAGTCTGCTGAGGTATATGCCGGCCTGACACAGGCTAAGTGTGCCCGGGAATCGGTGCAAGTATAAAAAACAGCCTGTTGCGGTATAAGAATCGACCATGCAGAGAGAGAAAACACCGGAGTGGAGGGAAAAGCAGAAAAGCTCACGTGGCATAAGGCGTGGACAGCGGTATCGTCTGGTTTTTCAATTTCCTATACGTGAACGGTGCTTTGGGCGGCTGAAAGAATATCGCCGCATCGCCACGCGTTACGACAAAACGGCGAGAAATTACCTGGCGATGGTGAAACTGGGCTGCATCCGACTCTTTTATCAACGCTTACGTAATTAAGGGACACAGCCTAGTCTCCAGGATTCCCGGGGCGTTCACCACATGCAATGTGTTGTTGCAGGGGAACGGTCTGCACCATCCCCTATATCGATCAATATAACAAAAATGACAACGTCAGATTCAGGGCACAACCTAAATATATTTTAGGTCACCTCCCAAATCGTTTGCCTGATACCGCTCCATTTTTTAATAAAAAATCAATTGTTTTTGAATCTTTGCTTTTCATTGCATTGTCAAGCATAGTGTCCCCACTATTTGCTTTTTGAAATCTTTTGTTTACATCAACCAATCCATTATTAATAAAATATTCTAGCACTTTATAGTTGGCACTATCTTCACTAAGTAAATACTCAACATCATACAGCTCACAATACATATTGTTGTTCATTTTCTCCATCTCTGCGACATCTTGTTTTGTAAAATTAAATTTAGATAGTAAATAAAGTGCCATATCAGATTTTGCATTGCCTAGAGAATAAGCAAGAGCTTGATGAGCCATTTTTTTATCAGTCACCTTATTGTTAATTTCTTCATAATTGGATGCTTTAATGGCATCCTCCAAAGATATATCTCTGAGTCTTATCTTTTTGAAGTTATCTGTGCTTAGCATTCTTGGTATATGATACTCAAGCTGAAACACAAAGTTTATAATTCTATCCAGACTAACAGGATCAATGTTTTTATTATAACAAAACTCTCGGAATCTTTGATCTTTACTCTTTCTTATAAAATCAATAAGATGCAACCCAATTCCAAGCCTCATATCTTTAGTATTAAATATTGGCACATCAGTTTTTCCCTGATTACCATGCACATACCTGCTAACTTCATCCACAACCTCTTTAAAGTTATCTAAGAAAAATGATTGGTGCTCATGGTAAAAAACAGGTGGAATAGCATTATCAAAGTGGTCGGTTAATGTCATATATCCATATGGAGAGTCATGATCAATGATATACGCATTAGCACCAAAATCCACAGTATGATGTGTTTTATTTAGTGGGAGTGTTTCTTGATGATTGGAAATTTCAACCCCAAAAAAAACAAAATCGTGGTTAGCTATTTCTTCAATATCCTCAGAGAATGTGTTTTTATATGTTTGTATATTCTCAGACTTAATTTTATCAAAGGACTTAATATTAAGAGTATTATTTGACAGGTTAGCGTTACTTTGATGTCTGAAGTTAAAATCAGAATTAATAATAATAGAGAGCAAGTGACGTTCATCCGAAGAAAGAGGATGAGTTTTTTGTATTATTTCAGAAAGATAGTGTCTGGACACCTTATCGAGGTGCTCAAGTGACCGAAATGATGACCGTGCTCCAGATGGCGCTTCAATAGAAAGATTTAATGATTTGAAACTGGTCCCTTGAGAGAACATTTTACTATAACTTTGCGCTGCTATAGACTTCCTTAAAAAGCTTTTCACAGTATCAGCACAGTGATCTAAATGTTTTTCACTTATGCCAGAAGAGGATGAGTTTGTTACGCATGATATGTTTTTTTGTAATGCTTTTGTATCTTTGTTCGGATTTATTTTTCCATCAACAAGATCAATATTGTTCTGAACATTAATATGATTTACTGCTTCAGGTATTTTCATAAAACATCCCCCATTATGTGCGTTTTTATCTGCAGTTATTTAGAATAATATTATCTAACTTAATATTTTCTTGTATGTATTATAACGAACATATTTTAATATGTTGTACGATTTTCACTCTGAAATCCCCTGAGTTTAATCACACTTCCTTTACTGAAAGGAATTATTGCAACAGTATTATTTGTTTTTGGATATATATCTTGCGCCTTGTTATGTAGTTAATGCTCAGAATATGATAGATAAAATAGAGACGCAGAACAGGGCATGCTCATAACATGATGATAACATAAAAAATTAGTAACAATAAATGAAAGAATCATGGGCGCTCAACAAAAAGAGAGCTAAATAGCTGCGCGGAATAGTAGGCTGTGTCCCTTAATCATCTGAGTTATAGTAACTGTCTGTTTACACAACATATTGAACTATGGCTCGCTACGACCTTCCCGATGAGGCATGGACCATCATCAAGCCTCTGTTACCTCCTGAACCCGCCACACCACGGGCCGGACGCCCATGG
>NZ_MDGW01000247.1:0-2716 GCF_001712525.1 Shigella sp. FC1661 | reverse complement strand
GGCTCCGGAAGACGGTTGTTGCGCACGTATTCGGTGAACGCACTATGGCGACGCAGGGGCGTCTTATGAGCTTGCTGTCACCCTTTGACGTGGTGATATGGATGACGGATGGCTGGCCACTGTATGAATCCCGCCTGAAGGGAAAGCTGCACGTAATCAGCAAGCGATATACGCAGCGAATTGAGCGGCATAACCTGAATCTGAGACAACATCTGGCAAGGCTGGGACGGAAGTCACTGTCGTTCTCAAAATCGGTGGAGCTGCATGACAAGGTCATCGGGCATTATCTGAACATAAAACACTATCAATAAGTTGGAGTCATTACCGAACTTCTTTTAGGTCATAAAGTGAAAGGGGTTGCTGGTGTTTACAATAAAAGCAGGCATATAAAGAAAAAACTTGAGGTGCTTAATATGTGGGTTAATTACCTTAATACGATAGCAGGATTTAACAACAACGTTATCGAGCTTAATAAAGAGGTGGTGTGATATGGCAATTTATTCTCTTGTTGATGAAAACGATTTGCGCACAATGAAGGACATTGATCGGTTCATTCGTGAAAAAGAGTGCATAGCACTTACCACGCTGGCAAACTCAACACGCTGGAAAATGGAGCAGGCAGGTAAATTCCCGCGACGTATCAAGATCGGTGAACGTGCTGCAGGGTATCGACTTTCAGAGGTTCAGGCATGGATCCGTGGTGAGTGGCATCCTGGATGGAAACCTGGAAAAACAAAACAGCAATAACCAGTAAATAATGCCCCTCATCACGAGGGGTTTTTTGTCTATAAGGTAAAAACGCGATGAATAAAAATATTGCCGTGACGGGCAAGGGGTACGCTCGTCCAGTGAAAAAATTCTGCGATATTCGTGATCTCGTCGTTCTGCGCTTTGATAGTGTGAACGTTCGTGTGGTGTATCTGAACGGCGATCCGTGGTTTGTTGCAAAAGATGTTTGTGCTGCGCTGGAACTAACCAATTCGCGTACGGCGTTGCAGATGCTTGATGATGATGAAAAGGGAGTAAATTTAACTTACACCCCAGGAGGAAATCAGAATATGAGAATTATCTCTGAGTCAGGTTTCTACAAACTAATAGCCCGCAGCCGCAAAGCAACGACGCCTGGCACATTTGCTCATCGTTTCAGTAACTGGGTATTCAGAAATGTGATACCAGGTATCAGAAAAACGGGGACTTATGGTATCCCGTGGGGTGCATTACAGGATTTTTCCCGCCGTAAAGAGCAATATCAAATAAGTGCCAGCGAGAAGGGGAGGGAGCTACAGGCATGTAAGCGCAAAAAGCGTGAGCAGGAGGAAGAAGAAAAAACGCTGATACGTGAATATCAGCCTGAGTTTTACTTTGGTAACCGCATTCAGTGACAAAACAAAGGCGACCGCAAAAGGGTCGCCAGTGGGAACAAGGGAAAACAAAAGCATCACCAACAATGCCACATTTGCGGCTGGTGGGCAATGTGATCAGTCAGATTTGGTTCGTTCCAAGGTTTGCAACGAGAGCTTTTTCCTGTGCTCTTTAAGGAATTTCTCAAGAGCAAACGAACAAGGTGCGAATCTTTCTGATTCATGTTCATGCGCTATATTTTTGCGTCGTCTCTTACGAGTTGGTGATGGTGTTTTGGTTGATTCTGTGTCGCTCATGGTGCTGTCCTGTAAAGCAATGCGCCTGCGTTCCTCAAACTATGGCGCTGATATTGGCTATTCATGCTCTTTGACCTTGCGTCGCTGGAGTTCTTCACGCGCGACGGTGACGAGTTGCCCGATCTCCTCGGCTGCTTTGATGCCGATTTGTTCGACCTTAGCCAGGGCATCCAGTGACGACACAAGGGGATTTTCTCCGCTGCCTTCTGCTTGGCGGCGGGCCATTTCTCCGCGCATGGCGGTTACGATAAATCCGGCATTGCTTTCACCGTCCAGCTTAACGGATTCCATCCCTTGCATAACATCTAGTGGGACTCTGACAGTTGTCAGTTGTGATTTTGCGTTTTTGTTAGCCGTTGCCATTTCTGAAACTCCTAATCATCGGTGTGTTTCAGTATACACAAAAAAAGAAATACAAAAAGCCTTGACGTGTGTTTCATGCGCTCATAACATGAAACACACCGAAAGGATTGTTGAAATACAAAGAGCAACGCCCCGCAGTGCTGGGAACACATACGGGGCGTCTAACCAACAACGTAAACTAGGAGCCGTTATGGTTGCTGTAAATCATATACCACACCTTGTACACACACAAACGGCCTTTGTGTGGCGTTTTCTGGCACTGAGTGCCGGAGAATCTCAAATCATCCACGTAACCGCCTGGACGGAACGCGAAGCGCGTAGCCGTTGCCCGTCCGGTTGTGTTGCTGTATTCGCTGCAAAAATCCGCCAGGGAGTGAGGTAGCCTGAGTTTAACGGACACTCCTTCCTGAAATAGAATGGCATCAGAAGGAGCTAATAATGAGCAGAAAAAACCAACGTTACTCTAAAGAGTTCAAAGCCGAAGCTGTCAGAACGGTTCTTGAAAATCAACTTTCGATCAGTGAAGGCGCTTCCCGATTATCCCTTCCTGAAGGCACTTTAGGACAATGGGTTACCGCCGCCAGAAAAGGGCTCGGTACTCCTGGTTCCCGCACGGTGGCTGAACTGGAATCTGAAATTCTGCAACTGCGTAAGGCGTTAAATGAAGCTCGCCTTGAGCGAGATATATTAAAAAA
>NZ_MDGW01000246.1:0-2717 GCF_001712525.1 Shigella sp. FC1661 | reverse complement strand
TTATACGAGCAGGCAGTTCCGGCAGTTATTGTGGCGATACCAGATCAGACAGAGTATGAGCCGGCGCGGAAACTGCTGGGATAACAGCCCAATGGAACGCTTCTTCAGGAGTCTGAAGAACGAATGGATGCCGGTGGTGGGTTACGTAAGCTTCAGCGAGGCAGCTCACGCCATAACGGACTATATCGTTGGATATTACAGCGCACTAAGACCGCACGAATATAACGGTGGGTTACCCCCAAACGAATCGGAAAATCGATACTGGAAAAACTCTAACTCGGTGGCCAGTTTTTGTTGACCACTTCATATTCCGTTTTGCCTGTGTGTTGAATAATTCCACTGCAGTTATATAAAATCGGTAACGGCTGGAAATCATTCAATACTCGCACTATCGAAAGTTCACCAGCCAACCGCAGCACGTCCTGCATACGTCGTGTCTGCGGTTTTTCTTTTTCGCTTACATTGTGTCTGGTTCTTCCGGCCACTCAATATCAGGTGCAGTTGATGTATCAACACGGTTCAGCAACACCCGATACTTCTTCCAGGCTTCCAGCAACGAGTTTTCTTCCTCCGTTGCGATCTCCAGATCTACAGCATCCTGAAGTGGCGCAATATGCTCACTGAATTCCTGGATGTAGAACTGTGTGGTGACGGTCTTCCAGCCATTCGGCTCCTGCTGTATCGAAGCATACCAGGCTATTTCAATATCGCTATGCTGCGGCAGCATTTAACCCCTTGTAATTCATCGCCATAATTGATTTAATTCACAAATAAAACTATAATATGGTGAAATTAATGAAAAAAAACACAGATGATGGGGCTAAAATTTACACACCACTTACCCTAAAGCTTTATGACTGGTGGGTTTTGGGAGTATCAAATCGGCTTGCATGGGGATGTCCTACAAAGGAACACCTTCTTCCACACTTTCTGGAACATTTAGGTAACAACCATCTGGATATTGGTGTTGGAACTGGGTTTTACCTTACTCATGTACCTGAGAGTAGTCTGATATCTTTAATGGATTTGAACGAAGCTAGCCTGAACGCGGCATCTAAAAGGGCTGGGGAATCAAAAATTAAACATAAAATTAGCCATGATGTTTTTGAACCTTATCCCGCGGCGTTACATGGTCAATTTGATTCCATTTCCATGTTTTACCTTCTTCACTGCCTGCCTGGAAATATATCTACAAAAAGCTGTGTAATACGCAATGCGGCGCAGGCCTTAACTGACGATGGAACTCTATACGGAGCCACAATTCTTGGCGATGGAGTTGTGCACAATAGCTTCGGTCAAAAACTGATGCGCATTTACAATCAGAAAGGCATCTTTTCAAACACAAAAGATTCCGAAGAAGGCTTAACACATATTCTCTCAGAGCATTTCGAGAATGTTAAAACCAAGGTTCAAGGTACTGTAGTAATGTTTTCCGCTTCAGGGAAAAAATAGCATCCAACCGCAGCACGTTCTTGCTTAAGACGTGCTACGGTTTCCTTTACGATTTGGGGTTGCGACTTTACCTCTATTGATAATGCATTCCGGCAGAACGTTCAAATATGAACGTACGATATTTAACTAACCGAAAAACAAAATATAGCACAGGCGAGACATTTACCATCTAAGAAAATAGTATCGTTTTTTTACAGTTAAATCAACATCACTTCCTTAAAATGAAAACAATAAATTTCAATCCTGAAATATTTTATTTTAGCTTATTATTTCCCAGTATCACATTTTATCAGGATATCCTTCTGCGAGGTTATTATGCTTCCTGTAAATAATCCCCCCCTATCCACTGGAAACGTCTCTTTTTACAGAACTACATCAATCGACAATGTTCACAATAATTATCTCTCCGAATGGGTTGAATGGACTAAAAACAGCATTTCCGGAGAAAACAGGGAAACTGCTTTTACCCGGCTCCAATTATGTCTGGAGAACAGTGAAACATCGTTGGACTTATCTTGTTTAGGTCTCAGATCTCTACCACGATTGCCTGACAATCTTGATGAAATTAATGTAAGCAATAACCAACTATCAATGCTCCCCGAGCTACCAAGGGCATTGAAAGAGCTGAATGCAAGCAGTAATCAATTATCTGCACTTCCTGAATTACCAGTGTCGCTGGAATATATAAATGTGAGTGATAACCATTTGTTCGCACTTCCTGAATTACCTGCGTCACTAGAATATATTAATGTAAGTGACAATCACCTGTCTGTACTTCCGAGGTTACCAATGTCATTGGAATTACTTGATGCAGCCAGAAATGCTTTGGAAGTAATACCAGATTTTCCAGAAAGAGATGATCATATTATAAGAATATTCTGGCTTAATCAGAACCGGATCACGGCAATTCCGGAAAGCATACTTGGCCTCAGTTCTGATAGCGTTGTCAATCTTAGAGAAAATCAACTATCTCCCAGAATAATGCAAACTTTGTTACAACAAACCGCCCAACCGGACTACCACGGCCCACGGATTTACTTCTCCATGAGTGACGGACAACAGAATACACTCCATCGCCCCCTGGCTGATGCCGTGACAGCATGGTTCCCGGAAAACAAACAATCTGATGTATCACAGATATGGCATGCTTTTGAACATGAAGAGCACGCCAACACCTTTTCCGCGTTCCTTGACCGCCTTTCCGATACCGTCTCTGCACGCAATACCTCCGGATTCCGTGAACAGGTCGCTGCATGGCTGGAAAA
>NZ_MDGW01000245.1:0-2760 GCF_001712525.1 Shigella sp. FC1661 | reverse complement strand
GTCACGCTGAAAATGCCGGCCTTTGAATGGGTTCATGTGCAGCTCCATCAGCAAAAGGGGATGATAAGTTTATCACCACCGACTATTTGCAACAGTGCCATTGACCGGGCCTGCTCGGAAGCCATTGCGCGAGCCAATCGGCGGGTCTACCGCGCCCTGGTCGAACCACTCACGGACTCGCATCGGGCCAAGCTGGACGAGCTGTTGAAGCTCAAGGCCGGCAGCAGCATCACCTGGTTGACCTGGCTGCGCCAGGCACCGCTGAAACCCAACTCTCGGCACATGCTGGAACACATCGAGCGGCTGAAGACATTTCAGTTGGTGGACTTGCCCGAAGGCCTGGGCCGGCACATCCACCAGAACCGCCTGCTCAAGCTGGCCCGCGAGGGTGGGCAGATGACGCCCAAAGACCTCGGTAAGTTCGAGCCGCAGCGCCGCTACGCGACCCTGGCCGCCGTGGTGCTGGAGAGCACCGCGACCGTGATCGATGAGCTGGTCGATCTGCATGACCGCATCCTGGTCAAGCTGTTCAGCGGCGCGAAGCACAAGCATCAGCAGCAGTTCCAGAAGCAGGGCAAGGCGATCAACGACAAGGTGCGCCTGTACTCCAGGATCGGCCAGGCGCTGCTGGAAGCGAAGGAAAGCGGCAGCGACCCCTATGCCGCCATCGAGGCGGTGATTCCCTGGGACGAGTTCACCGAGAGCGTCAGCGAGGCCGAGCTGCTGGCCCGGCCGGAAGGCTTCGACCACCTGCACCTGGTCGGCGAGAACTTCGCCACCCTGCGCCGTTACACGCCGGCCTTGCTGGAGGTGCTGGAACTGCGCGCCGCGCCGGCCGCGCAAGGCGTGCTGGCAGCCGTGCAGACCCTGCGTGAGATGAACGCCGACAACCTGCGCAAGGTGCCGGCCGATGCACCCACGGCCTTCATCAAGCCGCGCTGGAAGCCGCTGGTGATCACCCCGGAAGGCCTCGACCGGAAATTCTACGAAATCTGCGCCCTGTCCGAGCTGAAGAACGCCCTGCGCTCCGGCGACATCTGGGTCAAGGGCTCGCGGCAGTTCCGCGACTTCGACGACTACCTGCTGCCGGCCGAGAAGTTCGCCGCACTCAAGCGCGAGCAGGCCCTGCCCCTGGCGATCAACCCGAACAGCGACCAGTACCTGGAAGAGCGTTTGCAGCTGCTGGACGAGCAGTTGGCCACCGTCACCCGCCTGGCCAAGGACAACGAGCTGCCCGATGCCATCCTCACCGAGTCAGGGCTGAAAATCACCCCGCTGGATGCGGCGGTGCCGGATCGGGCGCAGGCGCTGATCGACCAAACCAGCCAGTTACTGCCGCGCATCAAGATCACCGAACTGCTGATGGACGTGGACGACTGGACGGGCTTCAGCCGCCACTTCACCCACTTGAAGGACGGGGCCGAGGCCAAAGACAGGACGTTGCTGCTGTCCGCAATCCTCGGTGATGCGATCAACCTCGGGCTGACCAAGATGGCCGAGTCGAGCCCCGGCCTGACCTACGCCAAGCTGTCCTGGCTGCAAGCCTGGCACATCCGCGACGAAACCTATTCGGCGGCCTTGGCCGAGCTGGTCAACCACCAGTATCGCCACGCCTTTGCCGCCCACTGGGGCGACGGCACGACCTCATCCTCCGATGGCCAGCGCTTCCGCGCGGGTGGCCGGGGCGAGAGCACCGGGCACGTCAACCCGAAGTACGGTAGCGAGCCGGGACGGCTGTTCTATACCCATATCTCCGACCAGTACGCGCCGTTCAGCACCCGCGTGGTGAATGTCGGCGTCCGCGATTCCACCTATGTGCTCGACGGCCTGCTGTACCACGAGTCCGACCTGCGGATCGAGGAGCACTACACCGACACGGCCGGCTTCACCGATCACGTCTTTGCCCTGATGCACCTGCTAGGCTTCCGCTTCGCGCCGCGCATCCGCGACCTCGGCGAAACCAAGCTGTACGTGCCGCAGGGCGTGCAAGCCTACCCGACGTTGCGCCCGCTGATCGGCGGCACCCTGAACATCAAGCACGTGCGTGCCCACTGGGACGACATCCTGCGCCTGGCCAGCTCGATCAAGCAGGGCACCGTCACCGCCTCGCTGATGCTGCGCAAGCTCGGCAGCTACCCGCGCCAGAACGGACTGGCCGTGGCCCTGCGCGAGCTGGGCCGGATCGAGCGCACGCTGTTCATCCTGGACTGGCTGCAAAGTGTTGAACTGCGCCGCCGCGTGCATGCCGGCCTGAACAAAGGTGAGGCGCGCAACTCGCTGGCCAGGGCGGTGTTCTTCAACCGCCTTGGGGAAATCAGGGATCGGAGCTTCGAGCAGCAGCGCTACCGGGCCAGCGGCCTCAACCTGGTGACGGCGGCTATCGTGCTGTGGAACACGGTGTACCTGGAACGCGCCACCCAGGGGTTGGTCGAGGCCGGCAAGCCGGTGGACGGCGAGCTGCTGCAATTCCTGTCGCCGCTGGGCTGGGAGCACATCAACCTAACCGGCGATTACGTCTGGCGGCAGAGCCGCAGACTGGAAGACGGGAAGTTTCGGCCCTTACGGATGCCCGGAAAACCTTAGCGTACGATTTTTTCCGAATTCTGCGGGCTCCCCTATCTCATCTGCGCAAGGCAGAACGTGAAGACGGCCGCCCTGGACCGGGAAGTTTCGGCCCTTACGGATGCCCGGAAAACCTTAGCGTACGATTTTTTCCGAATTCTGCGGGCTCCCCTATCTCATCTGCGCAAGGCAGAACGT
>NZ_MDGW01000255.1:0-29825 GCF_001712525.1 Shigella sp. FC1661 | reverse complement strand
CGAACAGTGGGGCTACGTCGGTGCTAAATCACGTCAGCGCTGGCTGTTTTACGCGTATGACAGGATACGGAGGAGGGTTGTGGCGCACGTCTTCGGTGAACGCACTCTGGCCACACTGGAGCGTCTTCTGAGCCTGCTGTCGGCCTTTGAGGTCGTGGTATGGATGACGGATGGCTGGCCGCTGTATGAATCACGCCTGAAGGGAAAGCTGCACGTTATCAGCAAGCGTTACACTCAGCGCATTGAGCGACATAATCTGAATCTGAGACAACATCTGGCAAGGCTGGGACGGAAGTCACTGTCGTTCTCAAAATCGGTGGAGCTGCATGACAAGGTCATCGGGCATTATCTGAACATAAAACACTATCAGTAAGTTGGAGTCATTACCCATGAGGTGTTACGTGGATATGTTGCTTATTACAAGTACTGCTAATATAAAAACTTGAGAAAGAGATAACGGGTTATATGGTGGTTTATCCCCGCTGGCGCGGGGAACTCTGTAAACATAACCTATTATTAATTAATGATTTTTTAAGCCAGTCACAATCTACCAACTTTACAGTATCACACAAACAACACATCCATTATGTTAAAGAGTACTTAATTCATTGATTAAAAAGGTAAATATTTAAAATAACTCTATACAAATTAAAATCTACCAAACTTTACCGCAATAATTTTCACTCCAGCGAAAAATTAATGCCACAGAATTTGTAGAGAATGCTAATGATTAGCCCTGGATGGGTAAAATGGAGGAGTTTTCAGAGGCGACAAACAATATAAATGAGTAGAAGTCTTTACAGGTTCCACCCATTTATAACGCTTATAAATGTTTAATCAGGCAATATTTAGATATTTATGTGTTTGCATCGACAAACGCCAATTACGCGCAATGCAGGTTTCAATGCACAAACGTGTGGCATCATCCTTTTGGCTAATCGGCTGCAGTGCAATGACTCGCGGTTTATCATCGGTCAGCGTTGCCAATAGTTCATCCAGTGCTTCAATATCGCGTACGCGCCCCACTGGATGCTTGATTTCGTTGGCTCGCTCCAGTGCCTGTGACAACACGTCATAGCCGCCGCGCATGTTCAGCTTTGGCGATACGGTAACCCAGGTATTCGGTGTGCAGCGTACTTCATGAGTTCCACTGGTTTCGATCTGGCAGCTAAAACCGTTCTTTTCGAGCAGGTCAGTCAGTGGCAGCAAATCATGAATGCAAGGCTCACCACCCGTAATCACCACATGCCGCGCGGTATATCCCTGCCGACCAATGACAGCCAGCAAATCTTCACTGCTCGCCGCCCCCCACTTATCACTCTCTTTGGTCTTCGCCAGAATGCTGAAAAGGGAGACTTCCCGATCCTCAAGCTTTTCCCAGGTGTGTTTGGTGTCGCACCAGGCACAGCCAACCGGGCATCCCTGTAAACGAATAAAAATGGCGGGGACGCCGGTAAAGTAACCCTCACCTTGCAGGGTCTGGAACATCTCGTTAATCGGGTACTGCATAGCATTCTCTGTGAAGTGGATAATTGTTAATTATTGCAGATCCTGCCGCAACAATCATGTCTTATTAACATTCTGTTACATGCAGATTTAAAGAAAAATGCGAAACATATCGTTAATAATTAAAGGGAGTAACGTATTATGTCAGAAGAAAATAAAGAAAATGGATTTAATCATGTCAAAACATTCACCAAAATTATATTTATTTTTTCTGTATTAGTTTTTAATGATAACGAGTCTAAAATTACCGATGCCGCCGTCAATTTATTTATCCAGATTTAATGAGAAATTTATAATGCGCTATTTCATACTAATGTTCACTTTCGTATGTTCCTTTGTTGCAGCCCAACCAACTATTGTCCCACAATTACAGTAACAAGTTACGGATCTTACGAGTAGCTTAAACTCACAAGAAAAGAAAGAACTGACGCACAAGTTAGAATCTATTTTCAATAATACCCAAGTGCAAATTGCTGTATTAATTGTTCCCACAACCAAAGACGAGACAATTGAACAATATGCTACAAGAGTTTTTGACAATTGGCGTTTAGGAGATGCCAAACGTAATGATGGGATACTGATCATTGTTGCCTGGTCAGATCGTACTGTCCGCATCCAGGTAGGTTATGGGCTGGAAGAAAAGGTAACCGATGCTCTGGCTGGAGATATCATCCGTAGCAACATGATACCCGCATTTAAACAACAAAAATTTGCTCAGGGATTAGAGCTAGCTATAAACGCTTTGAATAACCAACTCACTTCACAACACCAATATCCGACTAATCCTTCAGAAAGTGAATCAGCGTCTTCCAGTGATCATTATTACTTTGCTATTTTTTGGGTATTTGCAGTGATGTTCTTCCCTTTCTGGTTTTTTCATCAAGGCAGTAATTTTTGTCGCGCATGTAAAAGTGGAGTCTGTATTTCAGCAATCTATCTTTTAGATTTATTCCTGTTCTCCGATAAAATTTTTTCCATTGCTGTATTTTCCTTCTTTTTTACTTTCACCATATTTATGGTCTTTACCTGTTTATGTGTACTTCAGAAAAGAGCATCAGGTAAAAGTTATCATTCAGACAACAGCGGTTCCGGTGGAGGCTCAAGTGGCGGCGGATTTAGCGGCGGTGGCGGTTCTTCTGGAGGTGGCGGCGCATCCGGCCGCTGGTAACTCAACCATAAAAAATGCCATCCCGGAGGCTGGCATTTTTAAATCAGATAAAGTCAGTCTTATGCCTGGCCTTTGATCTCTTTACGACCGTTGTACGGTGCTTTTTCGCCCAGAGCTTCTTCGATACGAATCAGCTGGTTGTATTTAGCAACACGGTCAGAACGGCTCATAGAACCAGTTTTGATCTGGCCTGCAGCAGTACCAACAGCCAGGTCAGCGATGGTAGCGTCTTCAGTTTCGCCAGAACGGTGAGAGATAACTGCAGTGTAGCCAGCATCTTTCGCCATCTTGATTGCAGCCAGAGTTTCGGTCAGAGAACCGATCTGGTTGAATTTGATCAGGATGGAGTTAGCGATACCTTTTTCGATACCTTCTTTCAGGATCTTGGTGTTGGTTACGAACAGGTCGTCACCAACCAGCTGGATTTTGTCGCCCAGAACTTTGGTCTGGTATGCGAAACCGTCCCAGTCAGATTCGTCCAGACCGTCTTCGATAGAAACGATCGGGTACTGTTTGGTCAGTTCTTCCAGGAAGTGAGTGAATTCTTCAGAGGTGAACGCTTTGTTGCCTTCGCCAGCCAGAACGTATTTACCATCTTTGTAGAATTCAGAAGCTGCGCAGTCCATCGCCAGAGTGATGTCTTTGCCCAGTTCATAACCAGCAGCTTTAACAGCTTCAGCGATAACAGCCAGAGCTTCAGCGTTGGAACCCAGGTTCGGCGCATAGCCACCTTCGTCACCAACAGCAGTGTTCATGCCTTTCGCTTTCAGAACTTTTGCCAGGTGATGGAAAACTTCAGAACCCATGCGGATGGCTTCTTTCACAGTTTTCGCGCCAACCGGCTGAATCATGAATTCCTGGATATCAACGTTGTTGTCAGCGTGCTCACCACCGTTGATGATGTTCATCATCGGAACCGGCATAGAGTATTTGCCCGGAGTACCGTTCAGTTCAGCGATGTGCTCGTACAGCGGCATACCTTTAGCAGCTGCAGCAGCTTTGGCGTTAGCCAGAGATACAGCCAGGATTGCGTTCGCGCCGAATTTGGATTTGTTTTCGGTGCCGTCCAGGTCGATCATGATCTTGTCAATGCCAGCCTGATCTTTAGCATCTTTGCCAATCAGCGCCTGAGCGATCGGGCCGTTTACCGCAGCAACAGCTTTGGTTACGCCTTTACCCAGGAAACGGGATTTGTCGCCATCGCGCAGTTCCAGAGCTTCACGGGAACCAGTAGAAGCACCTGACGGAGCAGCTGCCATACCGACGAAACCACCCTCCAGATGTACTTCGGCTTCAACAGTCGGGTTACCACGGGAGTCGATGATTTCACGACCGATGATTTTTACGATTTTGGACATTAGGTTTTCCTCAAGTCACTAGTTAAACTGAAACTCCAGACAAACAACGCGTACCCAGGGTACGCGTTGCCGTTCTAACTTTTTTACTTACTTCGCCTGACGTTTCTGGAACTCGCTGGCGGCTTTCACAAAGCCTGCAAACAGCGGGTGACCATCACGTGGAGTAGAAGTAAACTCCGGATGGAACTGGCAAGCCACGAACCACGGGTGATTCGGAACTTCGATGATCTCGACCAACTGATCATCCCCGGAACGGCCCGCAACGCGCAGACCTGCATCTTCAATCTGTTTCAACAGCATGTTGTTGACTTCGTAACGGTGACGATGACGCTCAACAATTGTCGGCGCATTGTACAGCTGGCGAACCAGGCTATCGTCAACCAACTGGCACTGCTGTGCGCCGAGACGCATGGTACCGCCGAGATCGCTCTTCTCGCTACGAACTTCAACGTTGCCGTTTTCATCGCGCCACTCGGTAATCAGCGCCACAACCGGGTACTTACAGTCTGGCACAAATTCCGTAGAGTTGGCGTTCTCCATGTTGGCAACATGGCGAGCGTAATCAATTAACGCCACCTGCATACCCAGGCAAATGCCCAGATAAGGAATATTGTTCTCACGCGCAAAACGCGCGGTCGTAATCATGCCTTCTACGCCACGATAGCCGAAACCGCCAGGTACGAGGATTGCGTCCAGACCTTTAAGGATTTCAACGCCGCGCGTTTCAACATCTTGTGAATCGATCAGTTTGATGTTGACGCTGACACGATTCTTCAGCCCACCGTGTTTCAGTGCTTCGATCACTGATTTA
The DNA here is from genome assembly GCF_001712525.1 of Shigella sp. FC1661. Lineage (NCBI taxonomy): Bacteria > Pseudomonadati > Pseudomonadota > Gammaproteobacteria > Enterobacterales > Enterobacteriaceae > Shigella > Shigella sp. FC1661. The sequence continues at coordinate 24,982 of NZ_MDGW01000255.1, read as the reverse complement.
TAAGCATCCGGCAGTTCAATGTACTTGCCGACCATACCGATGGTGACTTCACTTACCGGGTTCGCTTCTTCGAAGATAACCTGTTCCCATTCGGACAGATTCGCTTCCGGGCAGTTTAAGCTGAATCGTTTACAAATATAATCGTCCAGCCCCTGAGATTTCAACAGGCCCGGAATTTTATAGATGGAATCGACGTCTTTCAGAGAAATAACCGCTTTTTCCGGAACATTACAGAACAATGCAATCTTCGCACGTTCGTTCGCCGGAACAGCGCGATCTGAACGACAAATCAGGATGTCAGGCTGGATACCGATGGAGAGCAGCTCTTTTACAGAGTGCTGAGTCGGTTTGGTTTTGACTTCACCAGACGCTGCCATGTACGGCACCAGCGTCAGGTGCATAAACAGAGTGTGCTCACGGCCAATTTCAACAGCCATCTGGCGAATCGCTTCGAGGAACGGCAAGGATTCGATATCACCTACTGTACCGCCGATTTCTACCAGTACTACGTCATGACCTTCGCCACCTTCCAGCACGCGCTCTTTGATTGCGTTAGTGATGTGCGGAATAACCTGCACGGTTGCGCCGAGGTAGTCACCGCGGCGTTCTTTACGCAGAACGTCAGAGTAGATACGACCCGTGGTGAAGTTGTTGCGGCGGCTCATTTTGGTACGAATGAAACGCTCGTAGTGCCCCAGGTCCAGGTCGGTTTCAGCGCCGTCTTCAGTAACGAACACTTCCCCGTGTTGGATTGGGCTCATAGTACCTGGATCGACGTTGATGTACGGATCCAGTTTCATGATGGTCACATTGAGGCCACGGGCTTCAAGAATGGCTGCGAGGGAGGCTGCGGCAATGCCTTTACCCAGAGAGGATACGACCCCGCCGGTCACAAAAATATAGTTCGTTGTCATGCTGAACCTGAGAAGTTAGGTTGAAAAGACGATGGAATAACCTGGACGGGAAAGCAGTATACCCGAACATGACCTGTGCCACAAACTTTCATTATCCCTCCTCTTCGCCAGCGCACTATTGAAATCAGGAGTGAGAAAATAGCCCCTTTGGGGTAAATGTTTTTGACGCAAATCAAGCGCTTGTCATTAAAAAAATGACACAAATGGCGCTTGACCGCGTAATTCCCTTAGAGATCAATTTCCTGCCGTTTTACCTGTTGCCAGACTTCTTCCATTGTTTCGAGGTCAACACCTGTCATTTCCAGTCCACGCGCGGCAACAATACGCTCCACTTCGCGAAAACGACGCTCGAATTTTTCGTTCGCTTTTTGCAATGCGATTTCTGCTTTCGTCCCTAAATGGCGAGCCAGATTAACCGTGGCAAACAGCAGGTCCCCCATTTCCTCCTCCAGTTTAGCCTGGTCGACAACAGCCTGCCGCGCCTCGTACATCACCTCGTCGATCTCTTCGTAGACTTTATCAACCACCGGGCCAAGCGTCGTCCAGTCGAAGCCAACGTTGGCGCAACGTTTCTGGATTTTTTGCGCCCGCATTAAAGCCGGTAAACTACGAGGAATATCGTCCAGCGCCGAATGCTGCGCTTTCTGCGCGCGCTCTTCGGTTTTGATTTGCTCCCAACGGGCAAGCACTTCACTACTGTTTTCGGCAGAACTATCAGCAAAAACATGCGGATGGCGACGCTCTAATTTATCGCTAATAGCAGCGCAAATATCATTAAAGTCAAAGCGCCCTTCTTCCTGAGCCATTTGCGCGTAAAACACCACCTGGAATAGCAGATCGCCCAGTTCACCGCGAAGATCGTCAAAATCTTCACGGGCGATGGCGTCCAGCACTTCGTAGGTTTCTTCAAGGGTGTAAGGCGCAATGGTGGCAAATGTCTGCTCTTTATCCCACGGGCAGCCGTTTTCCGGATCGCGCAGGCGCTGCATAATAGTGAGCAAACGATCGATTTGATTCATTGAATTGTCCTGAAAATTGCGGGTCTGTCAGGTGGAAACCTGTGACCAGAATAGAAGTGAGTTAGTAACACTACCCAATCAGTACGTTAATTTTGGCTTTAATGAGTTGTAATTCCTCTGGGGCAACTGTTCCTTTCTTCGTTGCTCCTCTTGCCCGCCAGGCGATTCTTTTTACCTGATCAGCTAACGCTACGCCATCACGTTCCTGACCGGATAAAACAACTTCGAACGGATATCCTTTTGATTGCGTTGTACAAGGAACACACAGACACATACCTGTTTTGTTGTTGTACATGAAAGGACTCAGGACAACAGCTGGACGATGTCCAGCTTGCTCGCTACCTTTTGTCGGGTCAAAATCAACCCAAATCAGATCGCCCATATCGGGTACGTATCGGCTTACCATTACCAGACTTCCTTATCTTTCGGCTCTCCCCAGTCGATATTCTCGTGGAGGTTTTCCGGCGTGATGTCGTTGACCAGTTCAGCAAGCGTAAATACGGGCTCTTTACGCACTGGCTCAATAATTAATTTGCCATCCACCAGGTCAATCTTCACTTCATCATCAATATTCAGATTGAGCGCCTGCATTAACGTAGCCGGGATCCGCACCGCCGGTGAATTTCCCCAACGCTTTACGCTACTGTGGATCATAACCCTTTTCTCAAACCGCTATCATATGTAGATACAGTATATATCAATCTATATTGTAGATACGAGCAAATTTCTGCCTAACTCCCGTGCAACCGACGCGCGTCGATAACATCCGGCACCTGGTTGAGTTTACCCAGCACGCGGCCCAGCACCTGCAGGTTGTAAATCTCAATGGTCATGTCGATGGTCGCCAGTTGCTGTTTGGTGTCGCTACGGCTGGCAACGCCAAGTACGTTCACCTTCTCGTTGGCGAGAATGGTCGTGATATCACGTAACAACCCACTACGATCATTAGCCACCACGCGGACCACCAGCGAATATCCGGCGGAGTAGCTCTCACCCCATACCGCGTCAACAATGCGTTCTGGCGCATGAGAGCGCAGTTCCGCCAGTTGTTCGCAATCGGCGCGGTGTACTGAAATACCGCGCCCCTGGGTAATGAAGCCGACAATCTCATCTCCAGGAATCGGCTGGCAGCAGCGCGCGATGTGGTGCATCAGGTTGCCAACACCTTCGACTACCACGCGACCGTTATCTTTACTGCGGTTTTGCGGCGTGTAGCTTTTTTGCTGAAGTTGCTTCAGCGCGGCGGCGTCCTGCTCTTCGGCACTCGGCTTATTAAATTGCGATTGCAGGAAGTTCACCATCTGATTGAGACGGATATCCCCGCCACCAATCGCCGCCAGCAACTCGTCGACATCATTAAAGTTGTAACGCGGCAGCAGATGTTTTTCTGCTTCTTTCAGGCTGATCCCCAGATGTTCCAGCTCGTCGTCAAGGATTTGCCGCCCAGCCAGAATGTTTTTGTCACGGTCCTGTTTACGGAACCAGGCGTGAATTTTCGAACGCCCACGGCTGGTTGTGACGTAACCGAGGTTTGGGTTTAACCAGTCACGGCTGGGGTTCGGCTGTTTCTGGGTGATAATTTCAATCTGGTCGCCCATCTGCAGCTGGTAGGTGAACGGCACAATGCGCCCGCCAATTTTTGCCCCGATGCAGCGGTGTCCGACATCACTGTGGATGTGGTAAGCGAAGTCCAGCGGCGTTGATCCCGCAGGCAAATCAACGACATCACCTTTCGGCGTAAAGACATACACCCGGTCGTCAAAGACCTGGCTGCGTACTTCGTCGAGCATTTCGCCGGAATCAGCCATCTCTTCCTGCCACGCAATCAGTTTACGCAGCCAGGCAATCCGGTCTTCATGTCCCGAACGTGCGCCGCCAGCTGCCGCGCCCTCTTTATATTTCCAGTGCGCAGCAACACCCAACTCTGCATCTTCATGCATCTGTTTGGTGCGGATTTGGATCTCAACGGTTTTGCCACCTGGCCCCAGAACCACGGTATGAATAGACTGATAACCGTTTGGTTTCGGGTTAGCGACATAATCGTCAAACTCATCCGGCAGGTGGCGATAGTGAGTGTGCACTATCCCCAGTGCGGCATAACAATCCTGTAAACGCTCGGCGACAATACGTACCGCACGCACATCAAACAGCTCATCGAAGGCGAGGTTCTTTTTCTGCATTTTGCGCCAGATGCTGTAGATGTGTTTCGGACGGCCATACACTTCAGCTTTAACGCCTTCAGCTTTCATCTCAGCGCGCAGATGACCGACAAACTCTTCGATATAGTGTTCGCGGTCGAGACGGCGTTCATGCAGCAGTTTTGCGATGCGTTTGTATTCGGTCGGGTGCAGATAACGGAAGCAGTAATCTTCCAGCTCCCATTTCAGTTGCCCAATCCCAAGACGGTTCGCCAACGGCGCGTAGATATTGGTGCACTCTTTTGCCGCCAGTACGCGTTCATCTTCCGGCGCATCTTTTACTTCGCGCAGATGAGCAATACGCTCCGCCAGTTTGATGACCACGCAGCGAAAATCATCGACCATCGCCAATAACATCCGGCGAACGTTATCGACCTGTTCGGAGGAAACAGAATCAGTGTGCGTCGCTTTCAGCTGGCGGATCGCCGCCATATCACGCACGCCGTGAATAAGGTTAACGACAGACTTACCGACGCTCTCACGCAGCACATCTTCGCTGACTACGTTGGCATCGGCCAGAGGGAACAGCAGCGCCGCCCGCAGCGTGTCAATGTCCATACTTAATGTCGAGAGGATCTCCACCATCTCAACACCACGCCACAATAACAGACTGGCATCCGGATGCCCCTGCGTCTGCTGCAGACAATACGCCCAGGTTTCGGCTAAGCACTCACACGACTTCTGGCTGGTAATACCCAGACTTGCGATCCATTTTTCCGGATCAAATCCACCAGCCTTATTGATATGTGCACTTCTTACCGCAACCATTGTCCTCTCCTTTAGGGACCAGACCTGCCGAAATCGGCAAATCGTAACTATTTAACGCGCGAGAAAAGTACCATCGATTCCAGATGTCCCGTGTGTGGGAACATATCCAGCATCGCCAGTCGCGCAATGGTATATCCTGCTTTTAATAACGCTTCGCTATCCCGAGCCAGCGTTGCAGGGTTACAGGATACATAAACTATACGAATAGGTTCCAGTTTTATAATTTGCTGCATAACACCTGCGGCACCTGCTCGCGCCGGGTCCAGCAACACTTTATCGAAGCCGTTTTTCGCCCACGGCTGCTTTGTGACATCTTCTTCAAGATTTTCGTGATAAAACGTCACATTCTGTAAGCCATTAAGACGCGCATTCTGCTGGCCTTTTTCCACCAGCGCCGGAACACCTTCTACACCGACCACACTGGCAGCTTGTGTCGCCAATGGCAGTGTAAAGTTGCCCATACCGCAGAACAGATCCAGTACGCGATCTTCAGGTTGCACATCCAGCCATTCCAACGCACTCGCTACCATTTTTTGGTTCACACCCGCATTGACCTGAATAAAATCGCGCGGGCTAAAAGTTAAGCGCAACCCGTTAGAGTCATACCAGGGCATCTCACCAGAGACGGTTTCGAGTATCTCACTATCGGGGGCGAGATACAGATCCAGGCCTTCAGAATGCGAAAAGCGTTCCAGTTTTTCGCGATCTGCCGAACTTAGCGGTGCGGTATGGCGCAAAATCATCAGCGTGCTGCTGGTTGCCTGTACCAGTTCAACATGACCAAGATGGCGCATTGCTTGTAAGCTGCCCAGGCATGCCCTGACTTTGGGCAGCAATGCTTCAAGTTGGGGCACTAAAATGGGACATTGTTTAACGTCGACAATGTCACTGGAGCCCGCTTTGCGAAGCCCCATCTGAAGTTGCTGTGTTTTCGGTAAGTAGTTCAGACTTAAACGCGCGCGACGGCGATAGCCCCAGGGAACATCGGCGATCACTTCAGAGACTTCGTGTTTCATTAATCGGGCGAGTGCCGCACTTTTGCTTCGCTGCTGTAAATCCACGCTGGCGTGTTGTTGCTGACAGCCGCCGCATACTCCAAAATGAGGACAGCGTGGCGTTTCGCGTTCCGGGCTATCGCTTAACCGGCGTACGACTTTAGCGCGGGCATACTGTTTTTTATCTTCAGTAACAGTAACTTCCGCGTTTTCCTGCGGCAATAATCCGGGGATAAATAGCGTTTTGCCGTTATGTCGCGCCACGCCCTGACCAAAAGAGTCGAGGTCGTTGACTGAAACGGTTATGATCTGACGCGTCGTCGTGCGTCGTTTTGCAGAGTAGAATTGCGCCATTGGCGAGACTTTCTCAATTTAACAGTGTGACCTTAATTGTCCCATAACGGAACTCCATGACCAACTACAGCCTGCGCGCACGCATGATGATTCTGATCCTGGCACCGACCGTCCTTATTGGTTTATTGCTGAGTATCTTTTTCGTCGTGCATCGCTATAACGACTTGCAGCGTCAACTGGAAGATGCCGGTGCCAGCATTATTGAGCCGCTTGCAGTTTCTACTGAATATGGCATGAGCCTGCAAAATCGCGAATCTATCGGTCAGTTAATAAGCGTACTGCATCGTCGCCATTCCGATATTGTTCGCGCGATTTCGGTTTATGATGAAAATAACCGACTCTTTGTCACCTCCAATTTTCATCTTGATCCCTCATCAATGCAGCTCGGCAGCAACGTGCCGTTTCCTCGCCAGCTCACTGTCACTCGTGACGGCGATATTATGATCCTCCGCACGCCGATTATTTCTGAGAGTTACTCCCCCGACGAATCGCCCAGTAGCGATGCCAAAAATAGTCAAAATATGTTGGGATATATTGCGCTTGAGCTGGATCTTAAATCGGTTCGCTTGCAGCAATATAAAGAGATCTTTATTTCCAGCGTGATGATGCTGTTTTGTATCGGTATTGCGCTTATTTTTGGCTGGCGCTTAATGCGCGATGTAACCGGTCCGATTCGCAACATGGTGAATACCGTCGACCGCATCCGTCGCGGGCAACTCGACAGCCGGGTGGAAGGATTTATGCTCGGCGAGCTGGATATGCTGAAAAACGGTATCAACTCGATGGCAATGTCGCTGGCTGCTTATCACGAAGAGATGCAGCACAATATCGACCAGGCGACGTCCGATCTGCGTGAAACGCTGGAGCAGATGGAAATTCAGAACGTTGAGTTGGATCTGGCGAAAAAGCGCGCCCAGGAAGCGGCGCGTATTAAATCCGAGTTTCTGGCAAATATGTCACACGAGCTGCGTACACCACTGAATGGTGTTATTGGCTTTACCCGCCTGACGCTGAAAACAGAATTAACACCAACGCAGCGCGATCACCTGAATACGATTGAACGTTCGGCAAATAATTTGCTGGCAATTATTAATGATGTTCTCGACTTCTCGAAACTGGAAGCAGGTAAGCTGATTCTGGAAAGTATTCCATTCCCACTACGCAGCACGCTGGATGAAGTCGTTACTCTGCTGGCACATTCTTCTCACGATAAAGGGTTGGAACTGACGCTCAATATTAAAAGCGACGTGCCTGATAACGTGATCGGCGACCCACTGCGATTACAGCAAATCATCACTAACCTGGTGGGGAATGCAATTAAATTCACCGAGAATGGCAACATTGATATTCTGGTAGAAAAACGTGCGCTGAGTAATACCAAAGTGCAGATTGAAGTGCAGATTCGGGATACCGGCATTGGTATTCCTGAACGCGATCAATCGCGCTTATTCCAGGCCTTCCGACAGGCTGATGCCAGTATTTCCCGCCGTCATGGTGGCACCGGGCTGGGGCTGGTGATTACACAAAAACTGGTTAATGAAATGGGCGGCGATATTTCGTTCCATAGCCAGCCGAATCGCGGTTCAACTTTCTGGTTCCACATTAATCTCGATCTGAACCCGAACATTATTATCGAAGGGCCATCCACCCAGTGCCTCGCAGGTAAGCGCCTGGCCTATGTCGAACCAAACTCCGCAGCAGCGCAATGCACGCTGGATATTTTAAGTGAAACGCCGCTGGAAGTGGTTTATAGCCCAACGTTCTCCGCGCTGCCTCCCGCGCATTACGACATGATGTTGTTAGGCATCGCGGTGACCTTCCGCGAGCCGCTAACAATGCAACATGAGCGATTAGCGAAAGCGGTATCGATGACCGATTTCCTGATGCTGGCACTTCCTTGCCATGCACAAGTCAATGCTGAAAAACTCAAGCAAGATGGTATCGGCGCGTGTCTGCTGAAACCATTAACACCTACACGCCTGTTGCCTGCCCTGACGGAATTTTGTCATCACAAACAAAACACGCTTTTGCCTGTAACCGATGAAAGTAAGCTGGCAATGACAGTCATGGCGGTTGATGACAACCCCGCTAACCTGAAACTTATCGGCGCATTGCTGGAAGATATGGTGCAACATGTGGAACTTTGCGATAGCGGGCATCAGGCGGTTGAACGGGCGAAACAGATGCCGTTCGATTTGATCTTAATGGATATTCAAATGCCGGACATGGATGGCATTCGGGCCTGCGAACTCATCCACCAGCTCCCCCATCAGCAACAAACGCCGGTTATCGCGGTAACGGCGCATGCAATGGCCGGGCAAAAAGAGAAGCTGCTTGGCGCAGGGATGAGCGATTATCTGGCGAAACCGATTGAAGAAGAGCGATTGCATAATTTGTTGTTGCGCTACAAGCCTGGCAGCGGTATTTCCTCTCGCGTCGTGACGCCCGAAGTCAACGAAATTGTGGTGAACCCGAATGCGACCCTCGACTGGCAACTGGCACTACGGCAGGCAGCAGGAAAAACCGATTTAGCGCGCGATATGCTGCAAATGTTACTCGATTTCCTGCCTGAAGTTCGCAACAAAGTTGAGGAACAGCTGGTTGGAGAAAACCCGGAAGGCCTGGTTGATTTGATTCATAAACTGCATGGCAGTTGCGGCTATAGCGGTGTGCCGCGTATGAAGAATCTCTGCCAACTGATCGAACAACAGCTACGTAGCGGTACTAAAGAAGAAGATTTGGAGCCGGAGCTGCTGGAACTGTTGGACGAGATGGATAATGTCGCGCGCGAAGCCAGCAAAATTCTCGGGTAACGGACGTCTTGTCGAGTAGCAATCGGCTTTTTATGACGCTGGTTTCAGATTGGTGACAAAGTGCCTGTGTTTATGCCGGATGCGGCGTTAACGCCTTATCCGGCCTACAAAACCAATTAAATTCAATGAATTAAAAAATGATGTAGACCTGATACATAGCACAACAGGCTATTTTGCGTTTAGCATCAGTCTCAAGCCGGCTCCAGATAGAGCCGGTTTTGTTTTTCTGTCTTAACGCACCATGCACGGGCGCTTGTTATCGAACGTCCAGCCAGGAATCAGATACTGCATTCCCATCGCATCGTCACGCGCGCAAAGCCCGTGTTTCTGATACAGCTCATGGGCTTTCATCACTTGATCCATATCGATTTCTACACCCAGCCCCGGTTTTTCCGGCACCTGAACCAGACCGCCTTTGATCTCAAACGGTTCTTTGGTCAAGCGCTGATTGCCTTCCTGCCAAATCCAGTGCGTATCAATCGCGGTGATTTTACCCGGTGCAGCGGCGGCAACATGGGTAAACATCGCCAGGGAAATATCGAAGTGGTTGTTTGAGTGTGAACCCCAGGTCAGGCCAAATTCATGGCACATTTGCGCCACACGTACCGAACCTTGCATCGTCCAGAAATGCGGATCCGCCAGCGGGATATCAACGGATTGCAGGGAGAGCGTATGGCCCATCTGCCGCCAGTCGGTGGCGATCATATTGGTTGCGGTCGGCAGGCCAGTTGCGCGACGGAACTCTGCCATCACTTCACGCCCGGAGAAACCTTGCTCCGCACCACACGGATCTTCTGCATAAGCCAGCGACCCTTTCAGGTATTTACCAATTTTAATCGCTTCGTTCAGCGACCAGGCACCGTTAGGATCGAGCGTAATACGCGCCTGCGGGAAGCGTTGCGCCAGTGCCACAATAGACTCGGCCTCTTCTTCCCCGGCCAGTACACCGCCTTTCAGTTTGAAATCGTTGAAGCCATATTTTTCATACGCCGCTTCCGCCAGGCGCACCACCGCATCCGGCGTCATCGCTTCTTCATGACGCAGGCGATACCAGTCGCATGAGTCATCCGGCTGGCTTTGATACGGCAGCGGTGTGGCTTTGCGATCACCGACGAAGAACAGATAACCGAGCATTTCGACTTCGCTACGCTGTTGACCATCGCCCAGCAGGGATGCCACGTTTACCCCCAGATGCTGCCCCAGCAGATCCAGCATTGCCGCTTCTATCCCGGTAACTACATGAATAGTGGTACGCAAATCAAATGTCTGCAAACCGCGCCCACCAGCATCACGATCGGCAAAAGTATTACGCACCAGCGTCAGAACGTTTTTGTATTCACCCAGCGTTTTACCTACCACCAGCGGAATCGCATCTTCCAGCGTTTTACGGATTTTCTCGCCGCCGGGAATTTCCCCTACGCCAGTGTGACCAGAATTATCTTTGATAATCATAATATTACGCGTAAAGAACGGTGCGTGTGCACCACTCAGATTCATCAGCATACTGTCATGACCCGCCACCGGGATGACCTGCATTTCAGTAACAACAGGCGTCGTAAATTGAGAACTCATATTTATGTCCTTTTTCAGAATCAATGACGGCCGAAAACGGGACGTTTACGGTCAAAGGTCCAGCCGGGGATCAGGTACTGCATCGGACCTGCGTCGTTACGCGCACCGCCAGGCAGACGTTTATAGGCCTCATGTGCCTTTTGTACCTGTTTCCAGTCCAGTTCCACGCCCAGACCGGGCGCATCAGGAACGGCAATTTTTCCGTTTTTAATCTCCAGCGGATTTTTGGTCAGGCGACAATCGCCCTCCTGCCAAATCCAGTGGGTATCGATAGCGGTAGGATTACCCGGTGCCGCCGCGCCCACATGGGTAAACATCGCCAGAGAGATATCGAAATGGTTATTAGAATGGCAGCCCCAGGTCAGCCCCCAGTCGTCGCAAAGCTGCGCCACACGGACTGCACCGGAAAGCGTCCAGAAGTGCGGATCGGCAAGTGGAATATCTACCGCATTGAGCATCACCGCATGACCCATTTCGCGCCAGTTGGTGGCGATCATGTTAGTCGCGACGGGCAAGCCGGTCGCCCGCCGAAACTCCGCCATAACTTCACGACCGGAGAAACCCTGTTCTGCGCCGCATGGATCTTCGGCATAGGTAAGAACATCATTCAGCCCTTTGCATAGAGAAATGGCTTCATCAAGTAGCCAGGCACCGTTGGGATCAACGGTAATCCGCGCATCAGGGAAGCGTTTCTTCAATGCACGAACAGTGTTGATTTCTTGCTCGCCAGGTAACACCCCGCCCTTAAGTTTGAAATCTTTAAAGCCATAGCGATCCTGTGAGGCTTCCGCCAGACGCACAACGGCTTCGCTGTTCATCGCTTTCTGATGGCGCAACTGATACCACTCATGGTTGCCCGGCGTATTTTCCAGATAAGGAAGATCGGTTTTGGTCCGATCACCGATATAAAACAGATAACCGAGGACGGTAATAGTCTCGCGTTGCTTGCCTGGCCCCAACAGTTCGCAGACCGGAACATTCAGCGCCTTACCTAGCAGGTCAAGCAAGGCGGCTTCCAGCGCCGCCACGGCATTAACGCGCAATTCAAAAGTCTAGGCACCTTTGCCGAAGGTATCAAAATCGGCTGCCTGATTACCTTTATGCACCTGCTGAACCACTTTATTCAGGCGCGCAACTTCCTGGCCCAGAACCATCGGAATAGCATCGACCAGTGTTTGATAAATCACCTCTCCGCCCGGCGCTTCACCAATGCCGGTATGCCCGGCGTTATCGGTGAGTACCACAATATTGCGGGTGAAATATGCGTTATGTGCCCCACCAATATTAAGCAACATGCTATCGTGCCCGGCGACCGGAATGACTTTCATATCAGTAATAACAGGACTGGATTGTGTCGTCATCTTATTGCCCCGCGACAGGTTTCAGCTCGATACGCTTGATATCGCCCACCAGCACCAGGTAGCTCAGTACCGCGATTAAGGCATGAACACCAACATAAATCAGCGCCCCATTAAAGGAGCCAGTCGTGCCAACGATATAACCAATTGCGATTGGCGTGACGATGCCAGAAATGTTACCGAACATGTTGAACAGGCCACCGGAAAGACCGCTGATCTCTTTTGGCGCGGTATCTGCCATTACTGCCCAACCCAGCGCCCCGATGCCCTTACCGAAGAAGGCCAGCGCCATAAAGCCGATGATCATCCACTCAACGTTGACGTAGTTGCAGAACACCATCACCATCGACAGCAACATGCCCATTACGATCGGTGTTTTACGCGCAATGTTCAGCGATCCCGTGCGGCGCATCAGCCAGTCGGAAATAATCCCACCCAGCACACCGCCGATAAAACCGCAAACCGCCGGAACGGAAGCCACAAAGCCCGCTTTCAGAATCGACATCCCACGCGCCTGCACCAGATAAACCGGAAACCAGGTAATGAAAAAGTAAGTCAGGGCGTTGATACAGTACTGACCGATATAAACGCCGATCATCATCCGTGACCCGAGCAGTTGTTTGATCTGCCCCCACTTCACGCTGAACGGCACTTTAACTTTGGTGTTTTGCTGATCCATATTGATCAGCGCGCCACCCGCGGCGATGTACTCCAGCTCTTTCTGATTTACCCCCGGATGTTGATTTGGCTCGTGGATGACTTTCAACCAGATAAAGCTGATGACAATCCCCAGACCGCCCATAAAGAAGAAGACGTGTGACCAGCCCACTTCATGCGTCAGCCAGCCCATAATCGGCGCGAAGATCACCGTTGCGAAGTATTGAGCGGAGTTAAAAATCGACACCGCCGTTCCCCTTTCCTGCGCCGGAAACCAGGCCGCAACAATGCGACTGTTGCCGGGGAAAGATGGCGCTTCAGCAAGCCCGACCAGGAAGCGCAGAGTAAACAGGGCAACGATAATGCCGAATCCACTAAAGATATCGACGAAGCCTTGCAGCAAGGTAAACATCGACCAGATAAAGATCGACCAGAAGTAGACGCGTTTTGAACCAAAACGATCCAGCAACCAACCACCAGGGATCTGCCCGATAACATAAGCCCATGAGAAGGCAGAGAACACATAGCCCATTCCCACGGGATCAAGGCCGATATCTTTGGCCATTTCCGAACCGGCAATAGAAAGCGTAGCGCGGTCGCCGTAGTTGAAGGATGTGACGATAAACAACATCACCACTATCCAGTAACGAGCATTCGTGCGTTTTTCCACACTGCTCGCAGCCTGACTTAAAGAACTCGTTGTTGCACTCCTGAAAATTCGCGTTAGCCACGCTCACTCTGGACTGCGACATAGCCAGGAAATCAGAGGTGACGTAGGGTGTTTTTTGCCGTTTTTATAGGTCGTTCGCCGAATACGGCGCGTGTTTATATCTGGCAATAGCAGTATAAAAAGCGCGCCATAGCGGCTCACCGTGCAACAACACAACATTAATGCGTTCAATGAGGCCCGATTTTGGCATTAGCCCTGGACGGTGGAATCCACTTCACGGAAATGAAAACAAGAACAAGAAAGGAAGGGTTAAAACAAAGAAATAAAGAAGAGTATGAAATGGATCGCTTGACTCCAGGCAAACGCCAGTAAAAATCCGCGCTATGAAGCAGTTTTTACTGGCATTTGCCTGAAAAGATTCGATTCAGCACCGCTAAAACGACATTTACCGCTCGCTGAACATATCAGGACAACAGCGTGCCCCACTGTTCGACCCACGGATTTGATTCCGTTTCCGGTTCCGGGTTCTCACTGGCGTCAATCAACAGCATTTCGCCAACCCGCTGAGCGCTCTGTTCCTGCAACAAGGCATCGAACTGTTTGCCGCCATTGCAGAAATTTACATAACTGCTGTCGCCGAGCGCAATCACGCCATAACGCAGATTCGGCTGGAAGCCCAGACTATCTTTGATTCCCTGAAAGAGCGGCACAATGCTATCAGGAAGGTCGCCCTGCCCGGTCGTGGACGTAACCACCAGAACATACTTATCCTGATAAGGCAGCCAGTCGCTTAATTCAGGATCTTCAAATACCGTTGCTTTGTGGCCCTGTGCGGTCAGAATTGCTTCTGCTTCTTCCGCCACTAACAGCGAATTTCCGTACATGGTGCCGACAAAAATACCAATTTCCGCCATACCGTTTTCTCCCTGGATTAGGAACTTATCTCTCCATCCTGACCCGATGGCGCACTGAACTCAACCCTTTCATTTTCAGGAAGCAGACCGCGCCAGCCAAATTGTGATAACGCCTGCATCCAGGTGTCGTCCAGGCCCGCGTGAATAGTCAGCGGCTCGCCAGTAAAAGGATGCGTCAATGACAACTGACTGGCATGTAGCATTAACCGCTGGAGGCCAAAATGCTCAGCACCGCTGCGATTCTGGCGTAAATCGCCATGTTTGCTATCGCCAATAATCGGATGACGCAAATGGGCAAGATGTCGGCGAAGCTGATGTTTGCGTCCGGTTTTCGGCTCCAGTTCCACCAGGCCGTAGCGCGTGGTCGGGTAACGTCCGGTCGCTACCGGCATTTCTACGGTCGCCAGACCGCGATAATGCGTCACTGCTGGCTGCGGGCCTTTATCTTCGCGGGCAAATTTATCAGCGATTTTGTCCAGTTCTTCCACCAGTGGATAATCCAGCACCGCTTCTTCCATCAACCATCCGCGCACAATCGCATGGTAACGTTTCTGGATTTGGTGCTGTTCAAACTGTTGTGCCAGCAGCCGTCCGGCCTCGCTGGATAATCCCATCAACAACACACCAGAAGTGGGTCGGTCCAGACGATGAGCAGTAAAAACATGCTGTCCTATCTGGTCACGCACGGTTTGCATGACCACTACTTTCTCGTCGCGATCCAGCCAGCTACGGTGAACCAGCCAGCCGGAGGGTTTATTTACCGCAACCAGCCATTCATCCTGATAGAGTATTTCCAGCATTAGCTCGCATCATCCGCAAAAAGAGCATCCAGTTTTTCCAACTCAGCCAGAATAAGCGCGTGTTGCGGATGGTCCGTCGCCAGCGCCATTTCATAATAGGGTGCAACAGCAAAAGCGCCCGGTAACGGCTGGTTGTTATTTAACAAATCGTGCATTCGCGGGATCAGCACCCACTGCAACCACTCCAGTGGTTCCATGGTGTCCATAAAGAACGGTTGGGTACTATTAAATTGATGCGGCTGGGGTTCATCGTTTCGCCAGTGCTGATGTTCACGCAGTAACGCTTCAAGCGCCTGCAACTGGAGACGAACGCGGTCATGAGTGGTCATAAAGCAACCTCAATAAGAAAAACTGCCGCGAAGGATAGCAGGAATAAAAAAAGGGAGCACTGTATTCACAGCGCTCCCGGTTCGTTTCGCAGCATTCCAGCTACTTTTGTTGCTCCCTGCTCATCCTTGACAACTTTTCCTCTGGCCTTGCGGCCAATCGTTCATCCTGAACTATTGCTTCCTGCTCACACCACCCCGATGTGATACTTCATCCTGAAGTGTCCTTGGCCTTCCTGACCAGCCGAATCATCCTGACCGGTTCTCATTCTCCATCCTGGAGGTGTCCTTTAACGCGTCCTGCGTCATCCTCTTCGCTTCATCCAGAAGCCTTTCCCTGAAACACCATCTTGGTGTGTCCTGCAGAAGTGTCATCATCCTGATGTTCACTTCGTTGTCTGACTCCCTGTCGACGAAGATAGAATCGTCTTTTTCGCGAAGTCTTACAAGGCGCTTACAGACAATGGCTTAAGGAAAATTTCATATGAAAGTTAAGAATTAACAATCAACATTTTGATTTTAAATGAAAATAACGATTCTTATCTTTTTAAGTATTCGCTTATTTCCTGGCGATCTCCTACAGAGTCTGTAAGAGATCTCTCACAACCAGATGGGGTATTTGGATTACAGAAGAGGCTTAAGTTGATTAAGGAATTCCGCAAGATTTGAGGCTAAATGCGTCCGTTTACGTGTTCCCAGCGTCTCTTTGCACACTTCACCGGAGAGATTACACACCGAGATGACCTCTAACTCTTCTTCCAGCGTCGCGATAAATAGCGTGGGCGGCAGTTTTAGCCTTTTCTGAGTCACCAGATGACCAATCAGATTTTCCTGCACCCGACGGAAGTCGTCTTCACTCCAGGTTTGCAGCAATGTCAGTTTGATATCGCCAAACTGCGCGTGCATATCCCCGGCAAACTGAGTCGTATAAAAGGTATGAATTGTGGGTTGTATCACAATATCAAAAGCGCGTTCAACCGCGTTTACATTTTGTTCCCCGGTAAACGGCTGGGGTTGCCAGTATACGGCATCTTCGGTAGTTGAAATAATGCACGGTGAAGGAACACCGTACAGTTCCTCACTTAACGGCCAGCTTTTATGCTCTTCATGCCACGCATCGCAGTAGCGTGCAGTAAAATCTTTCAGGGCTTGTGCGGTCAAATCGTCCACTAATTTCTCTCTTCACTTAAACCAGATACACTTGTCGTTTAGTTTATCTGGTTTATGACGGTGAAACATGTCTTCTTATGCAAACCATCAGGCACTTGCGGGCCTGACTCTTGGAAAATCAACCGATTACCGGGATACCTATGACGCCAGCCTCCTGCAAGGCGTTCCACGCAGCCTGAATCGCGACCCGCTGGGTCTGAAAGCGGATAACCTGCCTTTTCACGGTACGGATATCTGGACGCTGTATGAACTTTCCTGGCTGAATGCGAAAGGTTTGCCGCAGGTCGCTGTCGGTCATGTTGAACTTGATTACACCAGCGTAAATCTGATTGAGTCGAAGAGTTTTAAGCTCTATCTCAACAGTTTTAACCAGACGCGTTTTAATAACTGGGATGAGGTGCGCCAGACGCTGGAGCGCGACTTAAGCACTTGCGCTCAGGGTAAGATTAGCGTGGCGTTATATCGTCTTGATGAACTGGAAGGCCAGCCGATAGGTCATTTTAATGGCACTTGCATTGATGACCAGGATATCACTATCGATAACTATGAATTCACTACTGACTATCTGGAGAATGCCACCTGTGGTGAAAAAGTAGTGGAAGAGACGCTTGTCAGCCACCTGCTGAAATCAAACTGCCTGATCACCCATCAACCAGATTGGGGTTCGATCCAAATTCAGTATCGTGGACGCCAAATTGACAGAGAAAAACTGCTGCGTTACCTGGTCTCATTCCGTCATCACAACGAGTTCCACGAACAGTGCGTGGAACGCATCTTTAATGACCTGTTACGCTTCTGCCAGCCAGAAAAATTGAGCGTTTACGCACGTTATACCCGTCGTGGCGGTCTGGACATTAACCCGTGGCGCAGTAATAGCGATTTTGTTCCATCGACCACAAGACTGGTTCGGCAATAAATTTTTTCTCAATTTTGCGTGCTGGATTCACGCAGAAGGTTGTGAAAGGTCATCAGGCAGGGCTATTGTAATCAAAGGGAATGACGATATTCGTCCCATAAGGAGTTTTTCTTGATTACACATATTAGCCCGCTTGGCTCCATGGATATGTTGTCGCAGCTGGAAGTGGATATGCTTAAACGCACCGCCAGCAGCGACCTCTATCAACTGTTTCGCAACTGTTCACTTGCCGTACTGAACTCCGGTAGTTTGACCGATAACAGCAAAGAATTGCTGTCTCGTTTTGAAAATTTCGATATTAACGTCTTGCGCCGTGAACGCGGCGTAAAGCTGGAACTGATTAATCCCCCGGAAGAGGCTTTTGTCGATGGGCGAATTATTCGCGCTTTGCAGGCCAACTTGTTCGCGGTCCTGCGTGACATTCTCTTCGTTTACGGGCAAATCCATAACACCGTTCGTTTTCCCAACCTGAATCTCGACAACTCCGTCCACATCACTAACCTGGTCTTTTCCATCTTGCGTAACGCTCGCGCGCTGCATGTGGGTGAAGCGCCAAATATGGTGGTCTGCTGGGGCGGTCACTCAATTAACGAAAACGAGTATTTGTATGCCCGTCGCGTCGGAAACCAGCTGGGCCTGCGTGAGCTGAATATCTGCACCGGCTGTGGTCCGGGAGCGATGGAAGCGCCGATGAAAGGTGCTGCGGTCGGACACGCGCAGCAGCGTTACAAAGACAGTCGTTTTATTGGTATGACAGAGCCGTCGATTATCGCCGCTGAACCGCCTAACCCGCTGGTCAACGAATTGATCATCATGCCAGATATCGAAAAACGTCTGGAAGCGTTTGTCCGTATCGCTCACGGTATCATTATCTTCCCTGGCGGTGTGGGTACGGCAGAAGAGTTGCTGTATTTGCTGGGAATTTTAATGAACCCGGCCAACAAAGATCAGGTTTTACCATTGATCCTCACCGGCCCGAAAGAGAGCGCCGACTACTTCCGCGTACTGGACGAGTTTGTCGTGCATACGCTGGGTGAAAACGCGCGCCGCCATTACCGCATCATCATTGATGACGCCGCTGAAGTCGCTCGTCAGATGAAAAAATCGATGCCGCTGGTGAAAGAAAATCGCCGCGACACAGGCGATGCCTACAGCTTTAACTGGTCAATGCGCATTGCGCCAGATTTGCAAATGCCGTTTGAGCCGTCTCACGAGAATATGGCTAATCTGAAGCTTTACCCGGATCAACCCGTTGAAGTGCTAGCTGCCGACCTGCGCCGTGTGTTCTCCGGTATTGTGGCGGGTAACGTAAAAGAAGTCGGTATTCGCGCCATTGAAGAGTTTGGTCCTTACAAAATCAACGGCGATAAAGAGATTATGCGTCGTATGGACGACCTGCTACAGGGTTTTGTTGCCCAGCATCGTATGAAGTTGCCAGGCTCAGCCTACATCCCTTGCTACGAAATCTGCACGTAATCTCCCCTCCCCCGGTGACGTTTGTTGCCGGGTTTTCTCGTTTTTGGTCACTTACTCATCAACTCATTTCATTTGTTATATGAATGTTTCTTACCACCCTCACGCGACAAATATCATCACAGTTAATATGTCATACAATTTATGTTGCAACGCAAACGTTTCCCTATTTTCATAAACCGTATTTTATCGCTATGAAAAAGAAATTATCGCCATGATTAACTAAAAGTATTGATTTTTTCAGTTCAACCTACATATATTGCGCGCCCCGGAAGAAGTCAGATGTCGTTTAATGGGCAAATATTGCCCTTAAATTCTCTTTTACTTTTGATTTACAGAGTAAAGCGTTGGGATAATCTATCTTCCAAGTAGATTATTGTATTTGAGATCAAGATCACTGATAGATACATAACTTGTGTGTATCTTTCCGCCCTCAAATTATTACGGCGGTAAATGATTAAGCCATCGCCGATAGACAGATTTCATTTTTACGGTCAGGCACCTTCCCGGGCTGAACTGGCTAAAAGCTGAATTATTTGCATTCCTCCAGGAGAAATAGATGGAAACGACTCAAACCAGCACGATTGCGTCGAAAGACTCTCGTAGTGCCTGGCGCAAGACAGACACCATGTGGATGCTGGGCCTTTACGGCACGGCAATCGGCGCGGGCGTGCTGTTCCTGCCAATCAACGCCGGTGTTGGCGGTATGATCCCGCTGATCATCATGGCTATCCTTGCGTTCCCGATGACGTTTTTTGCTCACCGCGGCCTGACTCGCTTCGTACTGTCTGGTAAAAACCCGGGCGAAGACATCACCGAGGTTGTAGAAGAACACTTTGGTATTGGCGCAGGTAAACTGATTACCCTGCTCTACTTCTTCGCTATCTACCCGATCCTGCTGGTTTATAGCGTGGCAATCACCAATACAGTTGAAAGCTTCATGTCTCACCAGCTGGGTATGACGCCACCGCCGCGTGCGATTCTGTCGCTGATCCTGATCGTGGGTATGATGACCATCGTTCGCTTCGGTGAGCAGATGATCGTTAAAGCGATGAGTATTCTGGTGTTCCCGTTTGTTGGCGTATTGATGCTGCTGGCTCTGTACCTGATCCCGCAGTGGAACGGCGCAGCACTGGAAACGCTGTCTCTGGACACTGCATCTGCAACCGGAAACGGTCTGTGGATGACCCTGTGGCTGGCAATTCCGGTAATGGTGTTCTCGTTCAACCACTCTCCGATCATCTCTTCTTTCGCCGTTGCGAAGCGTGAAGAGTACGGCGATATGGCAGAACAGAAATGCTCGAAGATCCTGGCATTCGCACACATCATGATGGTGCTGACCGTAATGTTCTTCGTCTTCAGCTGTGTACTGAGCCTGACTCCGGCAGACCTGGCTGCGGCTAAAGAGCAGAACATCTCGATTCTGTCTTACCTGGCTAACCACTTTAACGTACCGGTTATCGCGTGGATGGCTCCGATTATCGCGATTATCGCTATCACCAAATCCTTCCTCGGCCACTACCTGGGCGCACGTGAAGGCTTCAACGGTATGGTGATTAAATCTCTGCGTGGTAAAGGTAAGTCTATCGAAATCAACAAGCTGAACCGTATCACTGCGCTGTTCATGCTGGTAACGACCTGGATTGTTGCCACCCTGAACCCGAGCATCCTGGGTATGATTGAAACCCTGGGCGGTCCAATCATCGCGATGATCCTGTTCCTGATGCCGATGTACGCAATTCAGAAAGTACCGGCAATGCGTAAGTACAGCGGTCACATCAGCAACGTATTCGTTGTCGTGATGGGTCTGATTGCAATCTCCGCAATCTTCTACTCTCTGTTCAGCTAAGTCCTTTCGCGCCACTTTCGGGCGGCGCTTCCTCCGTTTTAACGCGATGTATTTCCTATGATTAGCGTATTCGATATTTTCAAAATCGGCATTGGCCCTTCCAGTTCTCATACCGTTGGACCAATGAAAGCGGGTAAACAATTTACCGACGATCTGATTGCCCGTAACCTGCTTAAAGACGTGACCCGCGTGGTGGTTGACGTGTACGGCTCGCTCTCTCTGACCGGTAAAGGCCACCACACTGATATCGCCATTATTATGGGCCTGGCGGGTAACCTGCCGGATACCGTGGATATCGATTCCATCCCTGGTTTTATTCAGGATGTGAATACTCATGGTCGCCTGATGCTGGCAAACGGTCAGCATGAAGTGGAGTTCCCGGTTGATCAGTGCATGAACTTCCACGCCGACAACCTTTCTCTGCATGAAAACGGTATGCGCATTACCGCGCTGGCAGGCGATAAAGTCGTTTACAGCCAGACTTACTACTCTATTGGCGGTGGCTTTATCGTTGATGAAGAGCATTTTGGCCAGCAGGATAGCGCACCGGTTGAAGTTCCTTATCCGTACAGTTCAGCAGCCGATCTGCAAAAACATTGTCAGGAAACCGGGCTGTCACTCTCTGGCCTGATGATGAAAAACGAGCTAGCGCTGCACAGCAAAGAAGAGCTGGAACAGCACCTGGCGAACGTATGGGAAGTCATGCGTGGCGGTATTGAGCGCGGTATTTCCACCGAAGGCGTGTTGCCTGGCAAACTGCGCGTTCCACGCCGTGCTGCGGCACTACGCCGGATGCTGGTCAGCCAGGATAAAACCACCACTGACCCGATGGCGGTTGTTGACTGGATCAACATGTTTGCACTGGCAGTGAACGAAGAGAACGCTGCTGGCGGACGCGTGGTGACTGCGCCGACTAACGGTGCGTGCGGGATTATCCCGGCAGTGCTGGCGTACTACGACAAGTTTATCCGCGAAGTGAACGCTAACTCACTGGCTCGTTACCTGCTGGTAGCCAGTGCCATTGGTTCTCTTTATAAGATGAACGCGTCAATTTCTGGTGCTGAAGTCGGCTGCCAGGGTGAAGTTGGTGTGGCGTGCTCAATGGCGGCGGCTGGTCTGGCAGAACTGTTAGGTGCAAGCCCGGCGCAGGTGTGCATCGCGGCGGAAATCGCCATGGAGCACAACCTCGGTCTGACGTGTGACCCGGTCGCCGGACAGGTCCAGGTGCCATGCATCGAGCGTAACGCCATTGCGGCAGTAAAAGCGGTGAACGCCGCACGTATGGCGCTACGCCGTACCAGCGAGCCGCGCGTCTGCCTCGATAAAGTTATCGAAACCATGTACGAAACAGGTAAAGATATGAACGCCAAGTACCGCGAAACCTCTCGCGGCGGCCTGGCAATGAAGATCGTTGCCTGCGATTAATCGCTCTCCAGAGGCCTCGTTTTGCGAGGCCTCTTCCCGATTTCTCATCCAGCCGTAGCCTGTTCCGGCATCGAATGTTACCCTTATCGCCTGATCTTTAAGGGGGTTATCGTGGCTGTTCATTTGCTTATTGTCGATGCACTGAATCTTATTCGTCGCATTCATGCCGTTCAGGGATCGCCCTGTGTCGAAACCTGCCAGCATGCGCTCGATCAGCTCATTATGCACAGCCAGCCAACCCACGCGGTCGCCGTTTTTGATGATGAAAACCGCAGTAGCGGCTGGCGTCATCAGCGTTTACCAGATTACAAAGCGGGTCGACCGCCAATGCCGGAAGAGTTGCACGACGAGATGCCTGCATTACGCGCCGCCTTTGAGCAACGCGGCGTCCCGTGCTGGTCAACCAGCGGCAACGAAGCCGATGACTTAGCCGCCACGCTGGCGGTCAAAGTGACACAGGCCGGGCATCAGGCAACGATTGTTTCGACAGATAAAGGCTACTGTCAGTTACTTTCACCGACATTACGTATTCGTGATTACTTCCAGAAACGTTGGCTGGATGCGCCATTTATCGATAAAGAATTTGGCGTTCAACCGCAGCAGTTGCCCGATTACTGGGGACTTGCGGGGATCAGCAGTTCAAAGGTACCGGGTGTTGCGGGAATCGGACCAAAAAGCGCCACGCAGCTGCTGGTCGAGTTTCAGAGTCTGGAAGGGATATATGAGAATCTGGATGCGGTTGCCGAAAAGTGGCGCAAAAAATTAGAAACCCATAAAGAGATGGCGTTTCTGTGCCGCGATATTGCCCGCTTACAAACCGATTTGCATATCGACGGCAATTTACAGCAATTGCGGTTGGTACGGTAACAGCGAGCCGGATGCAAACGATTATCAACACATTGAATTTAATGCACTTATATACCGGATAAGACGCGGCTAGCGTCGTATCCGGCATTATCACATCAGCGCATTTACCAGGCGGTATGGTAAAGCTCTACAATATCCTCAAGCGTTGCTTCACGCGGGTTGCCACCGGTACAAACATCATCCAGTGCCGCCTGCGCCAGTGCCGGAATGTCTTCCTTGCGTACACCAACATCACGCAAATGTGGCGGAATACCGACATCACGGTTGAGAGCAAACACCGCTTCAACAGCGGCATTACGCGCCTCTTCCAGCCACTTTCACGCCCATAACGCGCGCGATATCGCGGTACTTCTCACCGGTAAAGTCAGCGTTATAGCTCATGACATGCGGTAACAGGATGGCGTTCGCAACACCGTGTGGAGTGTTGTAAAACGCGCCCAGTGGATGCGCCATACCATGCACCAACCCTAACCCAACATTCGAGAAGCCCATACCCGCAACATACTGCCCGAGCGCCATTTCTTCTCCGGCATCCTTATCACCAGCAACCGATCCTCGCAGCGCCCCAGCAATGATTTCAATCGCTTTAATGTGCAGTGCATCGGTTAGCGCCCACGCGCCACGGGTAATATACCCCTCAATAGCATGAGTGAGCGCATCGACACCCGTCGCAGCTTTCAGCGCTGGAGGCATACCATCCATCATGTCAGCGTCAATAAACGCCACCTGCGGGATATCATGCGGATCAACGCAAACAAACTTGCGCCGTTTCTCTTCGTCAGTGATCACGTAGTTAATGGTCACTTCTGCCGCAGTACCTGCTGTGGTAGGAATTGCCAGAATCGGTACACTGGGTTTATTGGTCGGGGAAAGCCCTTCCAGGCTACGCACATCGGCAAACTCCGGGTTGTTGCTGATAATGCCAATCGCTTTACAAGTATCCTGTGGAGAACCACCACCAATAGCGATCAGGTAATCCGCGCCGCTATTCTGGAATACACCGAGCCCTTCTTTGACGACAGTAATTGTTGGGTTGGGCACTACGCCGTCGTAAATCGCCCATGCCAGCCCTGCAGCATCCATCTTATCGGTCACTTTCGCCACCACGCCGCATTGCACCAGCGTTTTATCGGTGACGATCAGCGCCTTCTGATAACCACGGCGTTTCACCTCATCGGTTAAAGCCCCAACAGCACCCCGACCAAACCATGCCGTTTCGTTCAGAATCATTCTGTTAGCCATCATCCTTCTCCTTGTTGCTTTACGAAATTACTCTTCAATCCGTAACCCATAGGTTTTGAATTTCTCCAGCACTACGGCAATCTCTTCATCGCTCAGCACTGGCACCGGGTCCGTAATCGCCAGGGTCGTCAGGTAAAGTTGCGCCAGCACTTCAACTTCATGCGCCAGCCATAACGCTTTTTCCAGATTCACCTCACAAGCGATAAGCCCATGATGTTGTAACAAAGTTGCCTTACGATTTTTGAGAGCCAGCGCAACATGTTCAGAAAGTTCGCGTGTTCCAAAGGTCGCATAAGGCGCGCAAGGAATAGAATTACCACCTGCCGCCGCAATCATGTAGTGAATAGCGGGGATCGGTCGGTTAAGAATGGAAACTGCTGTGCAATGAACGGCATGATTGTGAACAACCGCGTTGGCATCCGGTCTGCTTTGATAGGCCGCCATATGGAAACGCCATTCGCTTGAGGGGAGCGGTAATGCTGCCAACTTACTGATTTAGTGTATGATGGTGATTTTAAGGTGCTTGCGTGGCTTCCATTTCCATCAGATGTCCTTCCTGCTCCGCTACTGAAGGCGTGGTGCGTAACGGCAAAAGCACTGCCGGACATCAGCGCTATCTCTGCTCTCATTGCCGTAAAACATGGCAACTACAGTTCACTTACACCGCCTCTCAGCCCGGTAC
>NZ_MDGW01000243.1:0-2796 GCF_001712525.1 Shigella sp. FC1661 | reverse complement strand
TTTCTGGTGCGTACCGGGTTGAGAAGCGGTGTAAGTGAACTGCAGTTGCCATGTTTTACGGCAGTGAGAGCAGAGATAGCGCTGATGTCCGGCAGTGCTTTTGCCGTTACGCACCACCCCGTCAGTAGCTGAACAGGAGGGACAGCTGATAGAAACAGAAGCCACTGGAGCACCTCAAAAACACCATCATACACTAAATCAGTAAGTTGGCAGCATCACCCGTTCCGGCTTATAATCCCCGGCCTTTGATTATTTTTTTATCATTTCTGGAAGCAAAATGAGCTCTATCTCCCTGATCCAACCGGATCGCGACCTGTTCTCCTGGCCGCAGTACTGGGCCGCCTGTTTTGGACCGGCACCGTTTTTGCCGATGTCTCGTGAAGAGATGGATCAACTTGGCTGGGATAGCTGCGACATCATTTTGGTTACTGGCGACGCGTATGTCGATCACCCAAGCTTCGGGATGGCGATTTGCGGTCGTATGCTGGAAGCGCAGGGCTTTCGCGTCGGGATCATCGCCCAGCCGGACTGGAGCAGCAAAGACGACTTTATGCGTCTGGGTAAACCGAATCTGTTTTTCGGTGTTACTGCTGGCAACATGGATTCGATGATCAACCGTTATACCGCCGATCGCCGTTTACGTCATGACGATGCCTACACGCCGGATAACGTCGCGGGTAAGCGCCCGGATCGCGCCACACTGGTTTATACCCAGCGTTGTAAAGAGGCGTGGAAAGATGTACCGGTGATCCTCGGCGGTATTGAGGCTAGTCTGCGTCGTACCGCACATTATGATTACTGGTCCGATACCGTGCGCCGTTCCGTGCTGGTGGATTCGAAAGCCGACATGCTGATGTTTGGTAACGGTGAGCGTCCGCTGGTGGAGGTGGCGCACCGTCTGGCGATGGGCGAGCCGATTAGTGAAATCCGCGATGTGCGTAATACCGCGATTATCGTGAAAGAGGCCCTGCCTGGCTGGAGCGGCGTGGATTCCACCCGTCTTGATACCCCTGGAAAAATCGACCCAATCCCGCATCCGTATGGTGAAGATTTGCCGTGCGCGGATAACAAACCGGTGGCACCGAAAAAGCAGGAAGCCAAAGCCGTAACCGTGCAGCCACCGCGCCCGAAACCGTGGGAAAAAACCTACGTGTTGCTGCCTTCTTTCGAGAAAGTGAAGGGCGATAAAGTGCTGTACGCCCATGCTTCGCGTATTCTGCACCACGAAACCAACCCAGGCTGTGCCCGCGCATTGATGCAAAAACACGGCGACCGCTATGTGTGGATCAACCCGCCTGCTATTCCGCTTTCTACCGAAGAGATGGACAGCGTTTTTGCGCTGCCATACAAGCGCGTGCCACATCCGGCCTATGGCAATGCCCGTATTCCGGCTTACGAAATGATCCGTTTTTCGGTCAACATTATGCGTGGCTGCTTTGGCGGCTGCTCTTTCTGTTCTATCACCGAGCACGAAGGGCGCATTATTCAGAGCCGTTCCGAAGATTCGATCATTAATGAGATCGAAGCGATCCGCGACACCGTTCCAGGTTTTACGGGCGTAATTTCCGATCTCGGTGGGCCAACTGCCAACATGTATATGTTGCGCTGCAAATCGCCACGCGCTGAGCAAACCTGCCGCCGTTTGTCGTGCGTTTATCCGGATATTTGTCCGCACATGGACACGAACCACGAACCAACGATCAACCTCTATCGCCGTGCGCGTGATCTGAAAGGCATTAAAAAGATCCTGATTGCCTCTGGTGTGCGTTATGACATCGCCGTGGAAGATCCGCGCTATATCAAAGAACTGGCGACCCATCACGTCGGCGGTTATCTGAAGATTGCCCCGGAACATACCGAAGAAGGGCCGTTATCGAAGATGATGAAGCCGGGCATGGGCAGCTATGACCGCTTTAAAGAGCTGTTCGATACTTACTCAAAACAGGCAGGTAAAGAGCAGTATCTGATCCCCTATTTCATCTCCGCGCACCCCGGTACGCGTGATGAATATATGGTGAATCTGGCGCTGTGGCTGAAAAAGCATCGTTTCCGTCTCGACCAGGTACAGAACTTCTACCCATCGCCGCTGGCGAACTCAACCACCATGTATTACACCGGGAAAAACCCGCTGGCGAAGATTGGTTATAAGAGTGAAGACGTCTTCGTACCGAAGGGCGACAAGCAGCGTCGTTTGCATAAAGCGTTGTTGCGTTACCACGATCCGGCAAACTGGCCGTTAATCCGCCAGGCGCTGGAAGCGATGGGTAAAAAGCATCTGATTGGTAGCCGTCGCGATTGCTTAGTGCCTGCGCCAACCATTGAAGAGATGCGTGAAGCTCGTCGCCAGAACCGCAATACCCGTCCGGCGTTGACGAAACATACGCCGATGGCGACCCAGCGTCAGACGCCTGCTACGGCAAAAAAAGCGTCGTCTACGCAATCTCGTCCGGTGAATGCTGGTGCGAAGAAACGGCCTAAAGCGGCGGTTGGACGTTAAATTCGCTGTTCCCGGTAGCAGAATTGCTACCGGGGATATTACATCAGAATCTATCTCATTAGGCATTTATTTATATGCCGAAATGGGTAATGCTGCCAACTTACTGATTTAGTGTATGATGGTGATTTTAAGGTGCTTGCGTGGCTTCCATTTCCATCAGATGTCCTTCCTGCTCCGCTACTGAAGGCGTGGTGCGTAACGGCAAAAGCACTGCCGGACATCAGCGCTATCTCTGCTCTCATTGCCGTAAAACATGGCAACTACAGTTCACTTACACCGCCTCTCAGCCCGGTACGCAC
>NZ_MDGW01000242.1:0-2848 GCF_001712525.1 Shigella sp. FC1661 | reverse complement strand
GTGCGTACCGGGCTGAGAGGCGGTGTAAGTGAACTGTAGTTGCCATGTTTTACGGCAATGAGAGCAGAGATAGCGCTGATGTCCGGCAGTGCTTTTGCCGTTACGCACCACGCCTTCAGTAGCGGAGCAGGAAGGACATCTGATGGAAATGGAAGCCACGCAAGCACCTTAAAATCACCATCATACACTAAATCAGTAAGTTGGCAGCATTACCAGTTACCTGTTGATAATAAGGTATCGGGTAACTCTCATTATGACAGAGCGCTTTCAAAAACAGGGCTACGAAATGGCGAGCATCCAGACGTATATTAAGAAAGCCCCCATCAACATCTATTAAATTTATCACTGCGCCCAGTCAGGTTTATTTAAGATATGATCCTGCCAGTCAATCACTTCTGATTCTTTCACTGCGATATGACGCACAGAGATACGTTCACCATGCATTGCCGCTTTCGAACCAGTAAGTAGCGGATGCCACACAGGTAAATCTTTACCTTCCGCCAGCAAACGATAAGCGCAGGTCATTGGCAGCCATTCGAATGTTGGCAGATTTTCACGGGTTAATTTAATGCAGTCGGGTTCAAACTCGAAACGACGTTCGTAGTTCCGACATTGACAGGTTTTAATATTGAGCTGGCGACAGGCGACGTTAGTGAAGTAGATTTCGTCGGTGTCTTCATCCATCAGTTTATGCAGGCAACACTGACCGCAACCATCACACAACGACTCCCATTCCGCATCGCTCATTTCGTCCAGGGTTTTACTTTGCCAGAAAGGTACATCGTTCATCAGGTGTTCCGCCATTACGTTAAAACGCACCTTATAACCAGTCTGGCACAGCGATGCAAGTTTTGCCGCCGCTTTCAGGCGGCAAAAAGTATTACAAAACGCGAGTTGTCAAAGAATGCCCATCGAAAGTGACTGTCAGCTCATCACCGCTTTGCAACGGGCCGACGCCATCAGGCGTGCCTGTCAACACAACGTCACCGGCCTTGAGGGTAAAAAACTTGCTCATATAAGCGATCAACGGAACGATTTTATGGATCATGTCCGCAGTCGTACCTTGCTGGCGTTGTTCGCCGTTTACGCTCAGGCCCAGCGTTGTATTTTGTGGATCGCCGGTAAATTCCGCCGCGGGGATAAACCCGGAAAGCGGACAAGAGTTATCAAACGCTTTAGCCTTTTCCCACGGCTGCCCGGCTTTCTTCATTTTTCCCTGAACATCACGCAATGTCAGATCAAGCGCCACGCCGTAACCGGCAATGGCTTTGCGGACATGCTCTTCCGTTGCCTGACGCAGCGTCGCACCAATCAACACCGCCAGTTCGACTTCATGATGAACTGAACCGAAATCGGATGGGATCGCCAATGGCTGCCGCAGATCGCACAGTGCCGTTTCTGGTTTAATAAACAGCACTGGCTCTTCGGGCACTGCGCTGCCCATCTCTTTAATATGTTTGGCATAGTTACTGCCAACACAGACTACTTTACTCACCGGATAATCCAGCAGCGCACCTTGCCAGTTGTGATGTTGATACATAACGTTCCCCTCACCTTATCGTGGATATGAAAACCCGCGCCGACAAAGATAATGCCACCGCCGGATATCGGTTATTTGTTCGTGTCGTCTGTTTTCTGCCCCATGACGGAAAGATGTTGCTTCAGCAAATCTTCGGGTGGTGGCGGTAACTGCAAATAGTAACCTTGCTCGGTTAATGCCAGTTTAACCTTTTCAATATCAGCATTGACCAGTTTCTTCCGCCCATCCAACGGCAGAATCATCGCTAACTGAGGCTGACCAAAACCTTTCATCAGTTCCTCAGGAACACGCGAAAAATCGTCTTTTTTTTCGACATATAAATAGGTCTGGTCACGCTTGCTGCTTCGATAAATCACACAAAACATACTTTTACTCTTTAAGATGCCAGGTTTTGGCATAAGCTAACATCAATGAAACCCGCGCCACAAGCCAGCCAGCTGTAGATTTCTGCGGTTTGTTGAGTCCATGCCCCTTTATAAGTAATCCCCCCGGCAAAAAATGCCGCGCCGGGATTTTACCGAACGCAGAAAAGCCACTGGAATTCTCCCGTTAGGGATTGTTATATTATAACAGTTCATCGTACTCATTCTGAACAGGAGACTACCAATGAAAATCAAGAGCATCAGTAAGGCTGTATTACTGTTTGCACTGCTAACCTCCACGAGCTTTGCTGCGGGTAAGAATGTCAATGTTGAGTTCAGAAAAGGCCATAGCAGCGCTCAGTACTCCGGCGAAATAAAGGGATACGATTACGATACATATACCTTCTATGCCAAAAAAGGTCAGAAAGTACATGTGAGTATCTCTAATGAAGGCGCTGATACTTACCTCTTCGGGCCAGGAATCGATGATTCTGTTGATTTATCCAGATATTCCCCAGAACTCGATCGTCACGGACAATACTCACTCCCTGCTTCTGGCAAATATGAGCTGCGAGTGCTGCAAACCCGAAACGACGGGTAATGCTGCCAACTTACTGATAGTGTTTTATGTTCAGATAATGCCCGATGACCTTGTCATGCAGCTCCACCGATTTTGAGAACGACAGTGACTTCCGTCCCAGCCTTGCCAGATGTTGTCTCAGATTCAGATTATGTCGCTCAATGCGCTGAGTGTAACGCTTGCTGATAACGTGCAGCTTTCCCTTCAGGCGTGATTCATACAGCGGCCAGCCATCCGTCATCCATACCACGACCTCAAAGGCCGACAGCAGGCTCAGAAGACGCTCCAGTGTGGCCAGAGTGCGTTCACCGAAGACGTGCGCCACAACCGTCCTCCGTATCCTGTCATACGCGTAAAACAGCCAGC
>NZ_MDGW01000241.1:0-2864 GCF_001712525.1 Shigella sp. FC1661 | reverse complement strand
TTTTTAATATTTCATTCTCCATTTCAATGCGTTGTAGCTTTTTCCTCAGCTTACGTATTTCGATTTGTTCTGGTGTTATCGGAGAGGCTTTTGGTGTTTTGCCCTGACGCTCATCACGCAGTTGTTTGACCCATCTTGTCATTGTGGAAAGGCCAACATCCATAGCTTTGGCGGCATCTGCCACCGTGTATTTCTGGTCAACAACCAGTTGAGCGGATTCGCGTTTAAACTCTGCGCTAAAATTTCTTTTTTTCATTGGAGCACCTGTGTTGTTCTGAGGTGAGCATATCACCTCTGTTCAGGTGGCCAAATTCAGTGTGCCACTTCAGACTAACCTGTATTTCAAAATCAGAGAGGACCGTCGTAAGGCTGCACGGGGAGAGTAATTCAATGACTCAAAACTATGAACTGATTGTGAAAGGGATCCGCAATTTTGAGAATAAAGTTACGGTAACTTTAGCGTTACGGGACAAAAAACGCTTTGACGGTGAAATTTTTGACCTGGACATCTCGCTGGACCGTGTTGAAGGTGCCGCGCTGGAGTTTTATGAGGCAGCAGCCAGAAGGAGCATCAGACAGGTCTTCCTGGATGTTGCTGCCGGGTTATGTGAAGGGGATGAGCAGTCGCCGGAAAAGCGCCCCGTAATTTTAGAGGCGCAGGATGTGTTGATAACCTACAGAGGAAAACTACCGGGAATAATTACGGGTTCTCTGAAGAGTCCGCCGAAATGGTAATTTTACCAGCATATTTTTCATCCAGTAATACAGCAAGCCGCCTGAAAGAGTCTTGTTGTTCCTGAGACCATTTGGGATTGCATGATTCAAACTGGATTGATGCCAGCGTTGATTGCATCTGTTCCCTTGGAATTGAGAATGCCAGATATGAGAAGGCGACGGTAAGGGTATTCACGTCTTCCCGAAGCCTGGAAATGCTGTCGAGCAACTCCTGTAGAGAAATGGTGTTATTGTCCATAAATAATCCTCATGATTGTATTGACCTGTTAGCAGCCTGAGGCAACAGGCTGGAACTGATAAACATATCCAGGGCTCAGAAACCGATAAATCCTGATAAATATCCATGAACGCAAAAATCAGATACGGCCTGTCGGCTGCCGTTCTGGCGCTGATTGCCGCTGGTGCGCCTGCGCCTGACATTCTCGACCAGTTTCTGGATGAAAAGGAAGGTAACCACACCACGGCATACCGTGATGGCGCGGGTATCTGGACCATCTGCCGCGGTGCCATTCTGGTGGATGGTAAACCTGTCGTCCCGGGCATGAAGTTGTCGAAGGAGAAATGCGACCAGGTTAACGCCATTGAACGTGATAAGGCGCTGGCATGGGTGGAGAAAAACATCAAAGTGCCGCTGACCGAACCTCAGAAATCGGGGATCGCGTCATTCTGTCCGTACAACATTGGCCCCGGTAAGTGTTTCAGCTCAACGTTTTACCGGAAACTGAACGCCGGAGACCGGAAAGGTGCATGTGCTGAAATTCGTCGCTGGATATATGACGGCGGCAGGGACTGTCGGAACCGCTCAAATAACTGTTACGGGCAGGTATCGCGGCGTGACCAGGAGAGCGCGCTGGCGTGCTGGGGTATCGACAGGTAGCAGAATATTTTGCTGAAAAATGACGCTTGCTCACGCGGGCGGATAACACGAAGTCCTGTGAACTGGCAAAACCTAAGTGAATAAAAGTAAAAACCCCGTTTGTTGGCAGCAAGCGGGGTTTTGTGTTTTCTGACCTTGAGTAAGGCAAGGGAGAAATTATGGTGAGGGAGGTGCTTTCCCTGTGAGGAAGTATAAAAGATTCTTTCTGAGGTTGTCCATTATGAAAGGCATTGAAGTGGAGACGCCAGCCAGTCTGGATTTAACAAGAGCGGCAGCTTTTGCCATTCGTATTGTGGCAATTGCTGTTCTGGTTTGGGCAATCCGTTGGTGGTGATATGAACCGTGTTTTGTGCGTGGTCATCATTGCCCTGCTGGTGGCCTGTGGTGCGCTTAGTCTGGGGCTGAATCATTACCGTGTTCACGCCATCATCTACAAAGAGCAGCGCGATAAAAAAGCCAGTGAGCTGGAGCTGGCGAACGCGACAATTACTGATATGCAGATACGCCAGCGTGATGTCGCTGCACTTGATGCCAGATACTCGAGGGAATTAGCCGATGCGAGAGCTGAAAATGAAACTCTGCGTGCTGATGTTGCCGCTGGTCGTAAGCGCCTGCGGATCAACGCCACCTGCTCCGGTACCGTGCGTGAAGCCACCGGCACCTCCGGCGTGGATAATGCAACCGGCCCCCGACTGGCAGACACCGCTGAACGGGATTATTTCATCCTCAGAGAACGGTTGATGACAATGCAGAAGCAGCTGGAAGGGGCACAGGACTATATCCGCACTCAGTGCCTGAACTAAGTTTTGCTGATGCGCCGTATCGTCGCTGTATTCCCTCATTAACAGAGACCGCAGCCCGACAGGGAGACTCCTCTGCGCGAGTGTGCGGGGATAATCTAAAACGATACACACCGGGGTTTACCGCGTTAACGGAGCGCGGCGTTGTCCCCTCATAGTCGCCAGTCCGGTGCGATGGTGGAAGAAACAGGACGATGTGTTACCTCGCAAGCCCTGTTATGTCATGTGTCTGATTTGTGATTTAAGTCGGATAATTGTCGTTGCCATTAAGCAGAGGATTGATGACCGACAGGGCGGCATTGTTAGAATAAGACTTATTTTTATCTGTGCGGGGAATGAAAATGAAAAGAAATCTTCCGTTAATTATTTTGTTGTCTTCTCTGGTTATGGGCTGTACGCAACATAAAACAGATATGCCCCGACAGTTGGTTAAGGCATTACCACAATATCCG